>CAMENN010000040.1 GCA_945928315.1 uncultured Clostridia bacterium | reverse complement strand
TGGTGTCGATCTGGATGAACTCCTGATGCGGATGCTTGCGCCCGCCCTGCGGCGGCACGCTGGCGACCGTGCCCTCGATGATCTTGAGCAGCGCCTGCTGCACGCCCTCGCCGGACACGTCGCGGGTGATCGACGGGTTCTCGCTCTTGCGAGCGATCTTGTCGATCTCGTCGATGTAGATGATGCCCCGCTGCGCGGCCTGAATGTCGTAATCGGCATTCTGAATCAGGCGCAGCAGGATGTTCTCCACGTCCTCGCCGACGTAGCCCGCCTCGGTGAGGCTGGTCGCGTCCGCGATGGCGAAGGGCACCTTGAGGATCTTCGCCAGCGACTGCGCCAGGAAGGTCTTGCCGCAGCCGGTCGGGCCCACCATCACGATGTTCGACTTCTGCAGCTCGACGTCCCCGCGCTTCTTCGGCGCGTTGATCCGCTTGTAATGATTGTATACGGCGACGGCGAGCGCGCGCTTGGCCTTCTCCTGGCCGATGACGTACTCGTCGAGCACCGCCTTGATTTCGGTGGGCTTGGGCAGACTCTGCGGCTCCTGGCTGGGCGCGCTGCCCAGATCATCGGCGATGATCTCCTGGCACAGCGCAATGCACTCGTCGCAGATATACACGCCGTTGCCCGCGATGATGCGGCGAACCTGATCCTGCGTCTTGTCGCAGAAGGAGCAGCGCGCAACGCGCGGCTGCCTGGTATCGTCCTTATCTCTTGGCATTTCGCACCTCAGATACAGATCAATGGAATGTCAGCGATAGAATTTGCCCTTCCCCGCTCCATGGCAGGGAAGGCGCAAACCCCATGGGAACTCACTTTTTGCGCGGCTCGAAGATCTCGTCGATGATGCCGTAGGCCTTGGCCTCCTGCGCGGTCATGAAGTAATCGCGCTCCACGTCGCGCTGGATCTTCTCCAGCGGCTGATGCGTCATTTCGCTCATCAGCGCGTTCATCTTGTTCTTCGTGCGCAGCAGCCATTCGGCGTGCAGCTGCACGTCCGTGGCCTGGCCGCTCGCGCCGCCGCTGGGCTGATGGATCATGACCTCGCTGTTGGGCAGGGCCATGCGCATGCCCGGCTCGCCCGCCATCAGCAGGAACGCGCCCATCGACGCCGCCATGCCCAGGCAGACCGTGCGGATCTTCGGCTTCACATAGCGCATCGTGTCAAAGATCGCCATGCCGTCGGTCACGCTGCCGCCGGGGCTGTTGATGTACATGGAAATCTCCGCGTCCGGGTCCTCCATCTCCAGGAAGAGCAACTGGGCGACGATGCTGTTGGCCAGCGCCTCGTTCACCTCGCCGCGCAGGAAGATGACGCGGTCCTTGAGCAGCCGGGAGTAGACGTCGTAGGAGCGCTCTCCGTACGGCGTCTTCTCGATGACGCTCGGTTCAAAGTAGTAATCGGCCTTCAAAACAGGTGCCTCCTTATGCCAAAGCGGCTGCGGACAGAGGCTTACGCCTCGGCCTCGGCCTCCGCCACGGCGTTGTCCACCAGGAACTTGATGGCCTTGTCGCGGATGGCGTCCGCCTTGAAGTACTCGCGGTCCGCCTCGGAGAAGGTGGCCTTGAGCTCGTCAACGCTCTTGCCGGTCTGCGGCGCGAACTTGGCGATCTGCTCGTCGATCTCCTCCTCGGTCGCCTCGAACGCCTCGGCGTTCTCGATGGCCTCGAGCACGAGGTGCGCCTTGACGCTCTTCTCGGCCTGGTCGCGGTAGTTCGCGCGGAAGGCCTTCTCGTCCTGGCCGGTGTACTTCATGAAGTCGGCGAGCTTCAGGCCCTGCGCGCGCAGGCGGTACTCGAAGTCGCGCATCATGGAGTCGATCTGGCGCTCGATCATCGCCTCCGGGATGTCCACGGTCGCGTTCTCCATGACCTTCTCGATCACGGCGTTGGTGAAGACGTTCTGATCGCGCTCGGCGGCCTGAGCCTCCAGTTTGGCGCGGATGTCCTTCTTGTATTCCTCCAGCGTGTCGAACTCGCTGATGTCCTTGGCGAAGTCGTCGTCCAGCGCCGGCAGCTCGGTGGCGGTAATGCCGTTCACCTTCACATGGAACACGGCGGCCTTGCCCGCCAGCTCCTTGGCGTGGTACGCCTCCGGGAAGGTCACATCGAGGTCCTTCTCCTCGCCGATGTTCATGCCGACCATCTGCTCCTCAAAGCCCGGGATGAAGGTGTGGGAGCCGATTTTGAGGGTCTGGCCCTCGGCGGTGCCGCCCGCAAAGGCGACGCCGTCCACAGTACCCGCGTAGTCGAGGTTCACGGTGTCGCCCTCGGCGACGGCGCGGTCCTCCACGGCGACCTCGGTCGCCTGCTTCTTGCGCTCCTCCTCAACCTTGGCATCGACCTGCGCGTCGGTGACCTCGGTCACGGTCTTCTTGACGGACACGCCCTTGTACTCGCCCAGGGTCACGTCCGGCTTGACAAAGACCTCGCAGGTGAACTGCAGGTTCTTGCCCGCGCCGATCTGCTGGATCTCGATCTCCGGACGATCGACGACCTCCAGCTTGTTCTCCTCCACGGCCGGGCCGTAGACCTCGTCAAAGACGAGCTCGAACGCATCGTCATAGAAGACGCCCTCGCCGTACATGTTCTCGATCAGCTTGCGCGGGGCCTTGCCCTTGCGGAAGCCCGGGATGTTCACCTGACCGCGAACCTTGATGTATGCCTTGTTCATCGCCTCGTCGAACTTCGCGCTCTCGACGTCAAAGGACAGCTTCACCTTATTGCTGGAAATCTTTTCCACGGTAGTGCTCATGCTCTCTTGTTCCTCCTGGTATTGGTTGCGTCCCGGAAACCCCAAAACGCTATCTTATATTATAGCACGCAACTATTCAAACTTCAATCCTTCCCGGCGCGATATTCCCGGGTTTTTTCCCGGTTTGTGCGCTTTTTTTGACGATTCAGTCCCGTCTTTCAGGGTATGCGCCGGCCCGGGAAAACATTCCGGCCGGGCGCGCATGGCATCGCGTGCCTTCGGGCATCCTGCTGATGATTCCCGAAAAAACGAAAGGAGGGCGCCGATGCCGCTTTTGACCGTGCTGCTTGCCGCGCCCGGGGACATGGCCGCCGCCGACCGGGCGCTCACAGCGCTGCGCCGTGCCCTGCCGCGCAGCGCGGAGCCGGGCGGGGCGGTGCTGCTCCTGTGCGATCTGCCGGATGCGCCGCTCGAGCACATGCCGCAGGACGCGCTGCTCCTGCGAAAGCTGCAGAGCGGTGTGATGAGCGTGGCGCAGCGGCGGCCCGGCTGTGCGATGCTGCTGGTACGCCGGCGTGTCTGGGACGACGCGTCACGGCTGTATCTGGGCCGCGGACAGCGCACGCCCGCGCGCGAGGTCGTCTCGCAGCTTCTGACCGCCGGACAGACCGACGCGGTCTTCGAAGCGGCGAGCGTATCGCCCCACTCCCTGCGCGGGCGGTTTGACGCCGTGCTCCTGGCCGACGCCTCCCTTTCCTTCGCCCCGGACACGCCCCGACGGATGCTCGCAGCGCTGCGGGAAACCGGTGCGTCCATTGTGCGCGGGCCGGTCCTCCATCCCCCGCGAGAGGCCGAGCCGCTCGTCACGCGCCTGCTGCGCAAGGGCTTCACCCTCACGCCGCTGCTGCCGAAGCCGGACGCCCTTCCCCTGCTGGCGACGCCCGAGGCGCTGGGCAGACCCCTGCCACAGGTCGTTCCCTCCGCCGGGGACTGCCCGTTCGTCGCCCGGGAGCAGACGGACATGGCAACGCTCCTGTCGCGCGCCCACGAGTCCTACCGCCGCTGCGAGGGCGGCTGGCCGCTGCTCGCGCCCGTGCTGACGCTGGCCGCGCTGCTGCTCGCCGCGGCCTCGGGCAACGCCGTCCTCGCCTGCCTGGCGCTGATCCTGCCGGAGCTTCACGCGCTGCGCCGCCCGTCGCAGCTGCCCGGCGCGCTGGTGCGCCTCACACTGCTGCCCGCACTGGCCGCCTCCGCGCTCGATGCCCGGCTGGCCCGGCTTTTTGCGCGCTCGCCCGGCCTGCGCATCGCCCTGCCCGGCGCCGCCCAATCGCCGGCCGGGTGCACCGTTTGGGGGGCGCTGCTGCTGCCGCTGGCCGCCGCCGGGATCGATGCGCTCGTACCGCTGCTGCCGGTTTCGCTGCTCTGGCTGCTCGCGCCGGTCATCGTGCGCGCGCTCGACAGCCCTGTGCGCGAGCGCATCCCGCTTTCCGACGACGAGCGTCTGCTTCTGCGCGGCGAGGCCGAAGCGCTCTTTCATGCGCTGCAGGACGAAGCGCCGTCCGACCCCGCGCAGCGGATGCTCTCGCACTGCGGTGCCTGCCTGCTGGGCACGTTGGAGGCGGACGAGGCCGCGCGAAACGTGCAAGCGCTGCTGCCCGCGCTGAAAGCGCAGCTGGCTGACGCGCACGCGATCCCCCGCGCCTGCGCGCTGACCTGTGCGCAGCTGCTCCGCGAGCGGATGGGCCAGTGCGACGCAGCGCTGCGTCCGCTGCCCGGCGAGCTGGAATCGCTGGTGCTCGCATCGCCCGCGCCGAAGGGGGACGGCCTGCTCGCCCGGCTGCTGTGCGCCGCCCTGCGCGAGGACAGCACGCCGCTGCGGGGAGCTGCCGGAACGGACGCCCCCGCCGACGTGCTCTTCCTGCCCGCGCACCTGCTGCGCATCGCCAAACCGTCGCCCGCGCTGCTGCCGCTCACGCATCCGCACACCTATCTCGCCCGGCGCGCGCTGCCGCCCGACCACCCGCTGGCTGAGGACGAAAAGACGCTCCTCCGCCTTTCCGCAGAGGAGCGTGAGCTTCGGTATCTGGCGCTGGCCGACTCGGTACTGGACGGTGCATTTGCCGCGCTGTTCGCGCGCTCGCCCGTCGCGTCGCCGCTCTTCCCGGCGCTGCTTGTGCGGGAGTCCGGAGAACCCGAGGCCCCGGCGCGCCGCAAGGCCGTCAGGACACGGCAAAGCCAGCCTCACGCAGCGCCGCAATGATGCGGCCGGCGTGCGCGCGATCCTGCGTCTCCATGGTGATCTCCAGAATGGCGTCGCGGATGTCGAGATCGACGTCCGTGCGGTCGTGATGGACCGCCATGACGTTCGCGCCGTTGGAGCCGATGATGCGGCTGACCATCTCGAGCTGGCCCGGGCGGTCCTGCATCAGGATGCGCAGCTTGCTGACGCGTCCGGCGCGTAGCAGGCCCTTTTCGATGATGCGGGAGATCATGGTCACGTCGATGTTGCCGCCGGAGACGACGGCGACGACCTTGCCGGAGGTATCAAACTTCTTATTGATGATGGCGGCGACCGGCGCGGCGCCCGCGCCCTCGGCGACCATCTTGCCGCGCTCCATCAGGAACAGGATCGCCTGGGCGATCTCGTCGTCATCGACGGTGACGATCTCATCGACGTAGCGGCGGCACAGCTCATAGGTGAGCTCGCCGGGCTTCTTGACGGCGATACCGTCGGCGATCGTCTTGGCGCTCTCCAGCGCGACGACGTGCCCCGCGTCAAAGCTGGCCTTCATGCCCGCCGCGCCCGCAGCCTGCACGCCGACGACGCGCACGTTCGGGTGGAGCATCTTCACCGCGGCGGCCACGCCGGAGGCCAGTCCGCCGCCGCCGATGGGCACGACGATGGTGTTCACGTCGGGCAGATCGTCCATGATCTCCAGGCCGATGGTACCCTGTCCGGCGATGACCATCGGGTCGTTGAACGGATGGATGAACGTCGCGCCGGTTTCCTCCTGAATGTGGCAGGCCTCGGCGTAGGCGTCGTCATAGACCGCGCCGTGGAGCACGACCTTCGCGCCAAGCTCGCGCGTGGCCATGACCTTCGACAGCGGCGCGCCCGCCGGCATGACGATCGTCGCCGGGACGCCGAACGCGCGCGCGGCGAGGGCCACGCCCTGTGCATGGTTGCCCGCAGAGGAGGCGATGACGCCGCAGGCGCGCTCCTCCTCGCTCAGGCTGGCGATCTTGATGTACGCGCCGCGCACCTTGAAGGAGCCGGTGTTTTGCAGATCCTCGGTCTTGAGGTAGACCTGGCTGTGCTCGTCGGACAGCGCCTTGAACTGGACAAGGCCGGTGCGCTGGGCGACGCCCTTGAGGCGTTCGCGCGCCTCGAGGATCATGCCGAGTGTGACTGACATACGGGATTCCTCTCTTTCAGCCCTGCAGCCCGCGAAACCGGCATTCCGTATCCGGTCGGGCGAAGCGCAGCCTCCGGGCTCTGTTCTGGCCCGTGGATGTATTCATGTATCGCAATCCGCTTCCGCATGCGACGTCATGTACGCCGGGCCGGAAGCCGTTTTTCCCATGTATTCCTGGCCGGGAAGGCTTACGCGTCCCTCGCCATCTCGTAGATCATGATGCCCGCGGCGACGGCCGCGTTGAGCGACTCCGCGCCGCCGCGCATCGGGAGCGCCAGGTGGTGCGTCGCGACGGCGCGCACGGCCTCGCTCACGCCCCGGCCCTCGCTGCCGATGACCAGCACGCAGCGCTCGTGCGGGCAGTTCGCATAGAAATCCGCGCCGCCCAGCTCCGTCGCAACGACGGCGTAGCCCGCCCCGCGCATCGCGGCCAGCTCGTCCGCCAAGTCGCCCGTGCGCCGCGTAGGCACGCGGAACACGGAGCCCATCGTCGCGCGCAGCGTCTTGGCGCCGTACAGGTCGGCACAGGCGTCGGAGAGCAGCGCGCCGTCAAAGCCCGCAGCGTCCGCCGTGCGCAGGATCGTTCCCACATTGCCGGGGTCCTGCACGCCGTCGAGCGCCACGATGCGGCTGCCGGTGAGCGTCTGCGGCTCGGGACGAATGGCGACCGTCGCGGCGATGCCCTGCGGGGTTTTGGCCTCGCTGAGGGCCTGCATGACGGGCGCGGTCACCAGCAGCACCTGCGCGCCCTGCGCGTCCGCTTGCCCGATCTCCTGCGCGTAGTCCGTCTCCCGCCCGCGCTCCACGATCAGCGTGCGGCACAGCGAAAGCGCCAGCGCCTCGCGGACCATCTTGGCGCTCTCGCACAGGAACAGGCCCTGCTCCCGGCGCGCGCGCGGCCTTTGCAGCTCGCGCAGGGCGAGCACGGCCGGATTATGGATGCTGGTGATCTCCTTCATGCTGCGAAAGCGCCTCCCCTGCGCGCCGGAAGCCGTTCAAAAAGCGGGCAGTGCCCGCGCCCACCTCCGAACAGCCTGATCAGGCAATGTTCCTCAGTGCTCGCTGCACGATACTTTGACAGAATTTCCTATCCGCAAAAAAGCGGGCAGTGCCCGCGCCCACCTCCGAACAGCCTGATCAGGCAATGTCCCTCAGTACTCGCTGCACGATACTTTGACAGAATTTCCTATACCGCAAAAAAGCGGGCAGTGCCCGCGCCCACCTCCGAACAGCCTGATCAGGCAATGTCCCTCAGTGCTCGCTGCACGATGCTCTGACGCAATTTCCTATACAGTGAAAAAGAGCCGCCCGAAGCTCGGACGGCCCAGAAACCGCGTGATTACGCGTTCTTCGCGATCTCCACGAGCTTGGCGAAAGCCGCCGCGTCGTTGACCGCCAGATCGGCCAGCACCTTGCGGTTGAGGTCGATCCCGGCCTTCTTGAGGCCGCAGATGAACTTCGAATAGGACAGACCGTTGATGCGGGCCGCCGCGTTGATGCGGGCGATCCACAGCTGACGGAAATCGCGCTTGCGCAGCTTACGGCCGATGTAGGCGTAACGCAGGGAACGCATCACCTGCTCCTGCGCCGCACGGTACTGCTTGGACTTGGAGCCGTAGTAGCCCTTCGCCAGCTTCATGATCTTCCTGCGCTTCTTATGGGCATTCACAGCCGCTTTGATTCTTGCCATGATGAAAACCTCCTTGCTGGCTTACTTGTACGGGATGAGCTTCTTGATGGTGCCGGCGTAGCTCTCGGAGACGTACGCAGCGCGGCGCAGATTGCGCTTGGTCTTGCGGGTCTTCTTGTTGAGGATGTGGCGCTTGTAAGCCTTGGCGCGCTTGATGAGGCCTCTCTTGGTCACGGAAAAACGCTTGGCGGCGCCGCGATGAGTTTTCTGCTTAGGCATAAGGGGAATCCTCCTCTCCGGGTCTTTATTCTTTCGGAGCCTGTTTGGCTTCTTTGCTGGGGTCCTTCGGCGCCAGGATCATGATCATGTGGCGGCCTTCCACCATGGGCTTGCGCTCCACATTGGCCACGTCCTTGACGCGGGCGACGAAATCCTGCATGACCGCCAGGCCGATCTCCTGATGGGTGATCTGGCGGCCGCGGAAGCGGATCGAAACCTTGACCTTATCTCCGCCCTGGAGGAATTTGACAGCTGCCTTCGCCTTGGTCTGGATATCGTTTTCCTCGATCGTGGCGGAGAGCTGCACCTCCTTGATGGAGACGACCTTTTGATTCTTGCGGATCTCGCGTTCCTTCTTGGCCTGCTCGTAACGGTACTTGTCATAGTCCATCAGCTTGCAGACCGGCGGCTTGGCGGTTGGGACGATCTTCACCAGATCGAGCTCTGCCTCCTCGGCCAGTTCAAGCGCCCTGCGGATCGGCAGTACGCCGAGCTGTTCACCGTTCTGGTCGATGACGCGCACCTCGCGGTCGCGAATTTCCTCGTTCATCATCAGATCTGCTGCCATGTTGTTTGCGATACACCTCCAATTGGTCTTGCATGAAGCATGCAAAAAGAGCGGGCGAAGTCTGCCCGCTCTTTGCACATCAAAAGAACGCCAATGTGCCTCGGCAACGCGATTGCGCCGGGCGAGAAGCGGGCGGCTTCTACTTCGTACTTGTTCAGTATACCCGCAGGCCGCCCGTTTGTCAAGCGTTTTTTGAAAATAAATCAGGCCCTCTCCTCGATCTCCCGGCGCAGCTTCTCGGCAAACGCCTCGAGGGTCATGTTCGTGGTCTGATCGGTCGCGCGGTCGCGCACGGACACCGTGCGGCTCTCGATCTCCTTCTCGCCGATGATCAGCATGTAGGGTACGCGGTCGATCTGGCGCGCCTCGCGGATCTTGTAGCCGATCTTCTCGTTGCGGTCATCCAGCTCGCAGCGCACCTTCTGCGCCTTGAGCGCGTCGGCGACCTCGCGCGCGTAGTCCATGCTCTTGTCGGACACCGGCAGCACCTTCACCTGCACCGGGGCCAGCCACGTCGGGAACTTGCCCGCGAAGTGCTCGGTCAGAATGCCGATGAAGCGCTCGATGGAGCCGTAGCAGACGCGGTGGATCATGATCGGGCGCTTCTTCGTGCCGTCCTCGGCGACATACTCGAGGCCGAAGTTGAGCGGCATCTGGAAGTCGAGCTGGATCGTGCCGCACTGCCAGGTGCGTCCGAGGCTGTCGCGCAGGTGGAAGTCGATCTTCGGGCCGTAGAACGCACCGTCGCCCTCGTTGAGGATGTACGGCATGCCCAGGCGCTCGAGCGCAGCCTTGAGGCCGTTGGTCGCGGCCTCCCAGTCCTCGTCGCTGCCCATGCTGTTCTCCGGGCGGGTGGACAGCTCGACAAAGTAGTCAAAGCCGAACTTCGTGTAGACCTGGTTGATCAGGTGCACGACGCCCGCGATCTCGTCCGGGATCTGCTCCGGGGTCATGAAGATGTGCGCGTCGTCCTGCGTGAAGCAGCGCACACGGAACAGGCCGTGCAGCGCGCCCTTGAGCTCATGGCGGTGGACGAGGCCCAATTCACCCACGCGCAGCGGCAGGTCACGGTAGCTGTGCGGCTGGCTGCGGTAGACCATCACGCCGCCCGGGCAGTTCATCGGCTTGATGCAGAAATCCTCTCCGTCGATCTTGGTGGCGTACATGTTGTCCTTGTAGTGATCCCAGTGGCCGCTCGTCTCCCAGAGGTGGCGGTTCATGATCAGCGGGGTCTGCACCTCGACGTAGCCGTTCGCGTAGTGGATGTCGCGCCAGTAGTCGATCAGCGCGTTCTTGATCGCCATGCCCTTGGGCAGGAAGAACGGGAAGCCCGGGCCCTCGTCGCAGAGCATGAACAGGCCCATCTCCTTGCCGATGCGGCGATGATCGCGCTTCTCGGCCTCCTCCATGAGCTTCATGTAGTCCTTGAGCTCGTCCTGCGTGCGGAAGGCGATGCCGCCGATGCGGGTGAGCATGATGTTGTTCTTGTCGTTCTTCCAGTAGGCGCCGGAGAGCTTGTTGAGTTTGAACGCCTTGAGCGCCTTCGTGTAGCACAGGTGCGGGCCGACGCACATGTCGATGTACTCGCCCTGCTGATAGAAGCTCAGCTCCGCGTCCTCAGGCAGATCGCCGATGTGCTCAACCTTGTAGATTTCCCCGCGCTCCTGCATGAGCCTGATGGCGTCCTCGCGGCTGAGGATGAACGGCTTGATCGGCAGGTTCTCCTTGACGATCTTCGTCATCTCGGCCTCGATGGCCGGCAGGTCCTCGTCGGAGATCTTCGTGTCGCCCAGATCGACGTCGTAGTAGAAGCCCTTCTCGGTCGCCGGGCCGTAGGCGAAGTGCGCCTGCGGATAGAGGCGCTTGACCGCCTGGGCCAGAATGTGCGCCGCGCTGTGGCGGATGACCTCAAGCTCCTGATCCTCCGGGCACTCGGCGACGTGCCCGTCATGATAGATGATTTTCATGCTGTTTCTCCTTTCCGAATTGACCGGGACATTTGCGTCCCCTTTTGGGACGAAAAAACGCCCGTCCCCCGCGTTGTTCGAGGGACGAGCGGAAAAATCTGCCCGTGGTTCCACCCTGATTGGTGCTCTTTGGCGCTGTATCGCGCGCCGCGCGGCCCGATCGGGAGGTGGTCTTCGCCCCGCGCTCTGCCGGCGCGCTTTCAGCCCATGGCGCGCCTCTCTTTCGGGCAGCCCCTGCGGGGGTACTCTTCTCCGTCATTTCAGACACGGAAAGTATAGCGCCGAAACGGGGAATTGTCAAGTGGAAACTGCGTCAAAACAGCTCGTCCAGCAGCAGATAATACCGGATTTTCTCCGAATCGGGCGCCATGCCCAGCGCGCGCAGCAGCAGGCCCTCGTCAACCCCCGGATATGCCGGGCCGTAGCGCCCCTGCGCGTTGTGCCGGAGGCTGCGCAGGCACAGCGCGATGTCCTGCCAGCGGTCCGCGGCACCGGCGCGCCCCAGGTCGATCAGTCCGGAAACGTGCCCGTCCTCCATGAACACGTTGGGCAGGCAGAAGTCCCCGTGCGAGAGCACGAGGTCCTCCGGCGGACGGTGCGTTTCCAGCCATTCAAGCAGGGCGGCGGGACCTTCAAAGCCGCCGGGGCCGAAGGTTTCCGGCTCCACATCGTGAACGTCGACCAGGCCGCCCTCCACGCGCGAGCGCGCGAGGCGCAGCTTCTCATCGAGCGTCTGCCGCACGGGACAGTCCGTCACAGGAACGCGCCAGAGCATGCGGAGCGCATCCGCCAGCATGCCCGTGAGCGTCTGCGGTGCGCGCATATACCGCGGCGCGCAGGCCATTTCGCCCGTCACGCGCGTCATCAGCGTGTAGCAAAGCCCGTCCTCCTGCGTCGAGGCGATCACGCGCGGCACGGGAAGGCGCCCGGAAAGCCACGCCATCATGCGCAGGGCGGTGTCGCTCTCCCTGCCTGCGGGTTCGATCTTGAGCACCCGGTCGTCAAAGAGCGCGATGGTCGAGCCGGAATGGCCGACCGCGTCGAGCGTACAGCTCCGCCCTGCCACATGCGGCAGAACCGCCTTGGGCAGCTTCATCGGATTACCCTCTTTCCTGCGCGCTCAGCTGCGTGGTGTACAGCTCGTAGTACGCGCCGCGCTGCGCGAGCAGCGATTCATGCGTGCCCTGCTCGACGATCTTGCCGTGGTCGATGACCAGAATCACATCGGCCTGGCGGATCGTGGAGAGCCGGTGCGCGATGACAAACGACGTCGTGGTGCTCATCAGCGTATGCGTCGCCTGCTGGATCATCTGCTCGGTCCGGGTATCGACAGAGCTGGTCGCCTCGTCGAGCACGAAGATCTTCGGTCGGGCGATCACCGCGCGGGCAAACGAGATGAGCTGCTTTTCGCCGGTGGAGAGCTTGTCGCCGCACTCGCCGACGTCCGTTTCATATCCCTTGGGCAGCTTCGCCGCGATGCGGTCGGCGCTCACCGCGCGGGCGGCAGCCTCCACCTCTTCGTCCGTCGCGTCCGGACGGCCGTAGCGGATGTTCTCCCGGATGGTGCCGGAGAACAGGTGCGGCTCCTGGAGCACGTAGCCGATGTGGCTGTGCAGCCAGAGCTGGCTGCGCTCGCGCACGTCGCGCCCGTCGATGAGCACGCGCCCGCCCGTCGGCTCAAAGAAGCGGCAGACGAGGTTGACCAGCGTGCTCTTGCCCGCGCCCGTCTCGCCGACGATGGCGACAGTCGCGCCCGCCGGGACATGCAGGTTGAAGTGCGAAAGCACCTCCTCGCCGCCCTCGACGTAATGGAAGGACACGTCGTCAAAGTCGACCTCGCCGCACATCTCCTCCCAGTTTTCCATTTTGGGATGGAAGCAGTCGCCGTAGCGCGCCTCGACCTCCTTGCTGTCGCGCACGGTCGGCACCTCCGTGATCAGATCCGCGACGCGCTCCACGCACGCCTGCTGGGAGATCATCTGGCTGATGCGGTTGGCCTGCTGGCGGAAGGTCTGGAACAGGCTGAGCGCATAGGTCGTGAACGCGCTGAGCACGCCGATGCTCAGCGTGCCGGAGAGCACCATGCGCCCGCCGCGGTAGAGCGTCGCGCTGGCGGCCATCGCGCCGCAACAGACGATCAGCGGCACATAGATTGCGCGCATGCGCCCGTGCAGGATGCCCGCGCGCGCCGCCTTTCCGGTCGTCTCCTCAAACTCGCGGGTGAGTCGGTCCTCCAGCGCCATGGTCTTGCTCGTCTTGGCGCCCATGATGCCCTCATTGTAGCCCGCGGTGATCCTCGAATGCTGCGCGCGCACCTCGCGGTTGAGCGCGATAAGGCGCCTTTGGAAGTAGACGGTCAGCAGCGTCACCACCGGCGCGAGCAGGATCAGCGTCATCGCCAGCGAGAAGGACATGCGCGCCATCACGGCGAACACGCCGAGGATGTATGCGAAGCCCCAGATGATGTCCGGGAACACCCACGCGATCATGCTGGCGATGCGGTCGGTGTCGCTCATCGTGCGCGAGAGGCTGTGTCCCGCGCTCGTCACGTTGTAGTAGTCGAGGCTCAGCTTCTGCAGGTTGACGAAGCACGTCTCGCGCAGGTCGTGTCCGCTGAGCATCTCCAGCCGCATGCAGCTAGCAAAGTACAGCCGCAGCGCAATCAGCTCCGTCGCGATGATCAGCAGATAGCGCATGACATAGTTGCCCAGCCCCGCAAGCGTGCCCGCGAGGATGAACGCATCGACGACCTCCGCCTGCAGCAGCGGCAGGTAGAAGTCCGTCACCGCGAGCACGAGGTTACTGGCAATCGCGCCGATGAGCGGCCACCTGCGCTGCCGCAGTACCGGCCAGAGCTTCCTCCACGGCCTCAGCGAAAAGGAGGCCTTTTTGTTGTCATGCTCAGCCACGGGCGCTCACCTCCTCCCCTGTGCCGCTTTGCATGGCCGCCACCCGGGCGTAGGTGCCGCCCCGCCGCAGCAGCTCCGCATGCGTGCCCTGCTCGACGATCCGTCCGTCCTCCAGCACGATGATGTGGTCGGCTTGCATCAGCGTGGAAACGCGGTGCGCGATGAGAATCAGCGTGGCGTCGCCCGCCGCCTCGCGCAGGTGCGTGCGGATGGCCTCGTCGGTCTTGGCGTCCACCGCGGAGAGCGCGTCGTCAAAGACCATGACCGGCGCGCCGGTGAGCAGCGTGCGCGCAATGGCGGTGCGCTGCTTCTGGCCGCCGGAGAGCGTCACGCCGCGCTCGCCGACGACGGTGTCAAAGCCGTCCTTGAATTCGCTAATGGCGTGCGTGAGGCAGGCGTCCTGCGCGGCCTGTTCGATCTGCTCCTGCGTGGCGCCTTCCCGGGCGATGGCGATGTTCTCACTGAGCGTCCTCGAAAAGAGGAACGGCTCCTGCAGCACGACGCCCACGCCGCGGCGCAGCGTCTGCTGGTCCATGTCCCTGACATCCACGCCGCCGATGGTGATGCGGCCCGCGTCCGGATCATACAGGCGCGCCAGCAGCAGCGCGACGGTGCTCTTGCCGCTGCCCGTCTCGCCGAGGATGCCCAGCGTGCTGCCGCCCGGCACGGTGAAGGAGACGTCCCGCAGCACGGGCTTTTCCTCATAGGCGAAGCTGACGTGCTCAAAGCGGATCTCCCCGCGCAGGTCGGCGCTCTGCGGCGCAGCCGGGCGGACCTCCTCCCCGGATTCCAGGATGTAGAGCAGGCGATCGAGCGACACGCCGACCTTGCTCATCTCCGTGATGACGCGGCCCAGCGAGCGCACCGGCCAGGTGAGCTGTCGCGTGTAGCTGACGAACGCCAGATAGGTGCCCAGCGTGATCTCGCCGGAAACGCACATGTGCACGCCCAGCACGATGACGCACAGCACCTGCGACATGCTCAGCAGGTCGCCCAGCGTCCAGAAGTTCGACATCATGGCGCCCACGCGCAGCCAGATGTCCGTGTACTTTTTGTTCTTTTCGCGGAACTTTTTCAGTTCGTCGCGCTCGCGGCCGAACGCGCGCACCACGCGCACGCCGGTCAGGTTCTCCTGCACGACGGTGGACAGCTCGCCCTCGGCCTCGTCCGCCTCGGTGAAGTGCTTCGCGATCTTCCCGAAAAAGATCACCGAATACGCGATGATGACCGGCACGAAGGCCATCGCCACGAGCGAGATGCGCACGTTCATGGAGAACATGACGCCCATGTACACGGCGATCAGGAAGATGGTGCTCATCAGCTCGAGCACCTGGTCGGCGATGAACGAGCGCACCTTCTCCACATCGGAGGTGCAGCGCTGCACGATGTCGCCGGTGGGGTTCTGCACGTGCCAGCTGTACGGCAGGCGCTGAATGTGCGTATAGAGCGCGTCACGCAGCGATTTGACGAATCGCTCGGAGCCCTTGGGCAGGCTGCTGTCCTGCACGAAGCCCACCGCGAATTCCAGCAGCGCGACCACCGCCGCGGCGGTGCACGCCAGCGTCAGCAGCATCCCCGCGTTCCTGCCCGAGAGAAACGCCGGCAGCGCGCCCGTCTCCCCCAGCAGGACCGTATCCACCGTGAAGCGGATGATCTGCGTGAAGAGCGTGCGCAGCAGTGTCGCCAGGATGGCGGCAGAAATGCCCAGCGCAAAGGCGGAAGCCGCCGGGCGCAGGTGATGCGCCAGCAGTCCCGCTTTCTTTTTGAAATTGTCCTTCTTCATACCCTTCCTCGTGGTTGTTTATCTGACGATCCCCTCCGGGGATACCGCCGCGTAGATGAGCGGCGGCAGCTCCGGCTTTTCCTCCGAAATTTCAATAGCCCGCGTGAGCTTTGCGGCGGCGTCGTTCGCCAGCTCGCGCCGGTTGAGATACAGCGTTGCCAGCGGCTGCCCAGCCTCCACGCAGTCGCCCAGGCGCACGCGCATGACCAGACCCACAGCCGGGTCGATGACGTCGCTCTTTTGCCTGCGGCCCGCGCCCAGCCCCTGTGCGCAGTAGCCGATGGCCGTCGTGTCCATCCGCGCGACATAGCCCGCGCACGGCGCAGGCACGTCGAGCCTGTAGGCCGCGTGCGGCAGGTAATCGACGTCCTCGCAGACGCGGCCGTCACCGCCCTGCGCCTCGATCATCTCGCGCAGCTTGGCAAGGCCCGCGCCGGAATCGAGCGCCGCGCGCATGCGCGCCTTGCCGTCCGCGATGTCCTTCGCCACGCCTGCGGCCACGAGCATGCGGCTGCCCAGCTCCAGCGAAACGGTCAGCAGATCGCCGCCCGCGCGCCCGGCGAGGATGTCGATGGCCTCCCTGACCTCCAGCGCGTTGCCCACATGCGTGCCCAGCGGCTGGTCCATGCCCGTCACCAAGGCCAGAATGGGCCGGCCCGCGTGCGTGCCGATGTCCACCATGGCCTTTGCCAGCGCGATGGAGTCCTCCACGGTGTGCATGAGCGCGCCGCTGCCGGTCTTCACGTCCAGCACGATCGCGCCCGCGCCGCTGGCCAGCTTCTTGCTGACGATGCTCGAGGCGATCAGCGGGATGCTGTCCACCGTGCCCGTCACGTCGCGCAGCGCATAGAGCGCCTTGTCCGCCGGGCACAGGTCGTGCGTCTGGCCGATGACCGCGCAGCCGATGGATTTCACCTGCTCAATGAACGCCTCCTGCGACTTTTCGATCGAGCAGCCGGGGATGCTCTCCAGCTTGTCGAGCGTGCCGCCGGTGTGCCCCAGCCCGCGGCCGGACAGCTTGGCGACCTTCGCGCCGCATGCCGCCGCCAGCGGCACGAGCACGAGCGTCGTCGTGTCGCCCACGCCGCCGGTGGAGTGCTTGTCCACGCAGACGCCGTCGATGGCGGACAGGTCCACCACGCCGCCCGAGTGCATCATCTCCATCGTCAGGTCGGTCGTCTCCCGGGCGTCCATGCCCTGAAAGCAGATCGCCATGAGCAGCGCGGAGAGCTGGTAATCCGGGATGCTCCCATCTGCCGCGCCGCGCGCGAATGCGCGAATCTCCTCCGTCGAAAGGGTCTTTCCGGCCTTCTTCTTCAAAATCACGTCCACCATGTTCATGCGTCCGTCCCCCTCCCATCAAGCGCGGAAAGCAGCGCTGCCTTCCAGATGCGTCGTTTTTCCTCGTAGGGCATCGTGTAGGCCGGGCTGGTGCTCGGCATGCGCAGCACCCGCCGCTCCCCCGCGAAGCCGCTTTTCATGAACAGCGTATAGGCCGTGCCGCCGTTGCACAGCACCGTGGCGATGTGCGGGCACAGGGCATACACGCGTGAGAAGTCGTTGAAGACCACATCGCGCATGTCGCTGTCCAGGCTGCCCTCCCGCTCGCAGCAGGCGGCGTCCCAAAGCGCCACGCCGTGCCCGCGGAGCATCGCCTTTTTCCGTTCATAATCATTATGCGGCACAACGCCCCAAATGTCAAACAGTATCGGCCAAAATGCATTGCGCGGGTGCGCGTAGTACTGCGCATCCGCGAGCGATTTAACGCTGGGCATCGACCCGACGATCATCACGCGGGCATCCGGCGCCAGAACCGGTTCAAAGCTCCTGCAGATCATACGTGCTCAATGTCAAAGGCTGCCGCCCGGCCCATGCGGTTCATCACCGCCAGACCGATGCCCGCCGTGTCCACCGCCTCGCACAGCGCCAGCGTCTCGCCGCGCTCGTCGAGCTCGCGCAGCGCCGCAAACAGCCGCGATGCCGCATCCTGCGCGCTGCCCGCATGGCCGAGGCTGATGCGCGTGCGCGCGCCGAAGTCATGTCCGTCAAAGCCGAGGATCGCCACGCGCTCCCCCGCCGCCGTCGCCGCGTCATAGCGCGCGCAGATGGCGGCGATCACGCGGTCCGTCCCGCCCTCATAGATGACCGTCTTCGCCTGCGGGGCGTAATGCCTGTACTTCATGCCCGGTGAGCGGACGATCTCGCCCTCGCGCAGCGGGCTCATCACGTGCTCATCGACGCTCACGCGCCCGAGCACATGCTCCACCATCTCCGGCGTGACCCCGCCCGGGCGCAGGATGACCGGGACTTCGCCCGTCGCGTCGATGACGCTCGACTCCACGCCGACCGCGCACGGCCCGCCGTCGAGGATCAGCGGGATGCGCCCGTCCATGTCCTCGAGCATGTGCTGTGCGGTCGTCGGGCTGGGGCGCCCGCTGCGGTTGCCGCTGGGCGCCGCGATGGGCACGCCCGCCGCGCGGATCATCGCGCGTGCCGCCTCGCTTTGCGGCAGGCGGATGCCCACGGTGTCAAGCCCCGCGCTCACCGTGCCCGGGATGCAGTCCGCCTTGGGCAGGATCAGCGTCATCGGGCCGGGCCAGAACGCCTCCATGAGCTTTTTTGCCGCCTGCGGGACGGTGCGCACCAGCGGCGGAATCTCATCGACCGAGGCGACGTGCACGATCAGCGGATTGTCCGCGGGCCGCCCCTTCGCCTCAAAGATCCGCAGCGCAGCCTGCGCGTCGAGCGCATTGCCGCCCAGCCCGTAGACCGTCTCCGTGGGCATGCCCACCAGCCCGCCCTCGCGGATGATCCGCCCCGCCATCGCAAGGGACTGCGCCGTCACCGGCAGCACCTGTGTCTTCATGATGATCCCTTCATTCCCGTTGTCCGAGGGCGCGCAGCCGCCGCTGCTGATCCTCAAAGATCAGCGCGTCGAGGATCTCGTCCATATCGCCGTCCACAAACGCGTCGATGGTGTAGATCGTCTTGCCGATGCGGTGGTCGGTCACGCGCCCCTCATTGAAGTTGTACGTCCGGATGCGCTCGCTGCGGTCACCCGTGCCCACCTGATCGCGGCGGCGGCGGGCGTATTCCTCGTCGTTCTCGCTGCGCAGCTTCTCGTAGAGCCGGGCGCGCAGCACGCGTATTGCCTTGTCGCGGTTCTTGAGCTGGCTCTTTTCATCCTGACAGGTCACCACCAGCCCGGTCGGCAGGTGGGTGATGCGCACGGCGCTGTCCGTCTTGTTGATGTACTGTCCGCCGTGCCCGCTGGCGCGGTAGACGTCGATGCGCAGGTCGTTTGGGTCGATCTTCACATCGACCTCCTGCGCCTCCGGCAGCACGGCGACCGTCGCCGTGGAGGTCTGCCGCTTGCCGTTGCTCTCGGTGACGGGGATGCGCTGCACGCGGTGCACGCCGCTTTCATAGCGCAGATGCGCGAACGCGCCCTCGCCGCTGATGGTGAACACGGCCTCCTTGACGCCGCCCAGCTCCGTGAGGCTGGCGTCCATCATCTCCACGCGCCAGCCGTGCGTCTCCGCGTAGCGGGTGTACATGCGCATGAGCATCGTGCCAAAGAGCGCGGCCTCCTCGCCGCCCGCGCCGCTGCGGATCTCCATGACGACATTCCTGTCCTCGTCCGGATCGCGCGGCAGCAGCAGGAGCTGGATCTCCCGCTCTGCGGCGGGAATGTCCCGCGCCAGCTGCTCGAGCTCCTCGCGGGCCATACCGGCCATCTCCGGCTCCTCGAGCATCGCCTGCGCCTCCTCGCGCGCGGCGAGCAGCTGCGCATAGCGCCGGGCCGCGGCTTCCAGCGGCTCCAGGCGGCTGTGCTCCTGCATGAGCGCGCGCCAGCGCTGCTGGTCCTGCACGACCTGCGGGTCGCTGAGCAGCACGCCCAGCTCCTCCAGCCGCGGATGCACCCAGTCGAGCCTGTCGAGCATGGGCGTTCCCTCCTTTCTGATGGGTAATCAAGGCGGTTTATGTGGAATTGATTTGTTTTTCAAACGTTATGCGTGTTTATCCGGCAAGGGCTTTCGACAGGCTTGGGCGCATCATCCGGGTTGCAGGAAAGTCATCGTCAAGTATCGCTTCGCTCCCTGACTGCTCTTTTCTTTTGATCGCTTCGCGATAAGGGACGTTGGGGCTGCCGCCCCAAACCCTGCCTGGGGACATTGTCCCCAGACCCCTTCTTCGCTTCGCGCCGGTATAAGAAGCTTGGCGTTATTCGCCCATCCTCGCCCCGACCACGCGCCAGTTCCCGCCGTAGTCGCGCAGCGCGAACGGCTCGCCGATGTGCTCGCGCAGCAGCGCCTCCACGGCCTCCTTCTGCTGCCAGCCGATCTCAAAAAGCAGATACCCGCCCGGCGCCAGATGCGCCGGGGCCTCCCGCGTGATGCGCCGGTAGAAGTCGAGCCCGTCCTCGCCGCCATAGAGCGCCAGCTCCGGCTCTCGCTGCACCTCCGGCATCAGCGTCTTCATCTCCTCCCCGCTGATGTAGGGCGGATTGGAGACGATCATGTCATACTGCTCGCCGGGCATCTGCGCAAAGCAGTCGCTCTTCACGAAGCGCACCATCGCGCCCAGCCGCCGGGCGTTCTGCGCGGCGATGGACAGCGCGTCGTCGCTCACGTCCACCGCCGTCACCTGCGCCCGGACGGCAAACAGCGCGATGGCAATCGCCAGCGCGCCGGAGCCCGTGCCGATGTCCAGCACGCGCCTGCCCGTGATGCCAAGGCGGCGGATGGCCTCCTCGCAGAGGATTTCCGTGTCATGGCGCGGGATGAGCACGCCGGGCGCGACGTGCAGGTCCAGCCCCATGAAGCAGGTATCGCCCAGAATGTACTGCATCGGCTCGCGCGCGGCGCGCCGGGCGATCAGCGCCTCGTAGTGGGAAACGTCGCTGTCATCCAGCTCGCGCCCGCTGTCGATGCGCATGTTCAGCCGGTTCTCGCCGAGAACGCGGGCGAGCATCTCCTGCGCGTCAAAGTCCGCGTCGGGCACGCCCGCTTCGCTGAGCGTGCGCGTCGCCCGGGCGAGGCATTGCCGAATCGTCACGCCGTCGCACCGTCCTTGTCCGCGTCGTCCTTCTCCGCTTTGCCCTTGTCCGCGGCCTGCTCCGTGTCCTCGTCGCCGGAGTAGGCGTACACGCCCGGATCGAGCTCGTCGCGGTAGTGCGCCGCACCTGCCTTCGCCGCCTTCATCGAGGCGATGGCGACCTCGAGCATCGAGTCGTCCGGCTCGCGGGTCGTCAGGTGCTGGAGCATCAGGCCCGGCCAGCGCAGCGCGCGCACGATCAGGCTGTCGCCCGCATGCGCCAGGCCCTTGAGCACCTCGTAGGAGACGCCCGTGACGACCGGCAGGATGAGCAGGCTGCGGCCGAAGCGCAGCAGGAAGCCCAGCTTCTCGATGCCGAAGATCAGATAGATCACCTGATCGGCCACCGAGCCGATGAGGATGGAGATGATCATCACCAGGAAGAGGAACGCCGTGCCGCAGCGCGGATGCAGGCGGGAGAATTGGCGCGCGTTTTCCGGCGTCAGCGGCAGGCCCGCCTCGTTGCAGTAGACCGTCTTGTGCTCCGCGCCGTGATACATGAACACACGCTTGATGTCCGGCACAAAGCCGACCGCCACCATGTAGCCGATCAGGATCGCGATGCGCACCACGCCGGCAATCAGGTTGATGACGATGCGGTTGTCGACGACCTTGCCCGCCAGCGTCGCCGCGCCGGAGGGCAGCGCCACGAACAGGCCCAGGCTCAGCGCCACGGCCAGCACCATCGCCACGGCCATGACGACCTTGTCGATGCTCGCGCCGAGCTTTTCGGCCAGCCACTTTTCAAACTTCGTCGGCTCCTCGTCGAGCACACCGAGCATCTGCGTGCTCCTGTCGAGCGTCTTCATGCCCATGGCGAGCATGTTCACCATGTTCACGCAGCCGCGGATAATGGGCCAGCCCATCCACGGGTGCTTCCTGGAAAGCGGCTCCTTGTGCTCGCAGGTGACCACGATGCGGCCGCTCGGGCGGCGCACCGCGATGGCGATCGACTCGTTGGCCGGGCTCTGCATCATCACGCCCTCCATGACCGCCTGACCGCCGATGTCCTTGTACTGAATGCTCTGCTTCTTGTCGCTCATCGTCCGTTACTCCTCTGTCGTCGTTTCTTCGTCGTCCTCGAGCGCGCGGCTCTGCGCCTCCTGCCTGCGCTGCACATAGCGCATGAGCAGCGTGAGCAGCACAAAGCACAGCGTGAACATCGCCGCGCCCGCGGCCAGTGCGATCCATGGATTGGCGCGCCGTCCCAGCACGATGACGCCCACGCCCGCAGCGGAGAGCGCCGAATAGACAGCGTTGCCGCGCGTGCTCGGCCGGGCGTCGGTGTCCCAGATGCCCCGCCGGGCATAGGCGATGATCAGCCCCACGCTGACCGCGCCGATGACGAAGAGCTCGCCGCCCATCTGCGCGAGGTCCGCGCCGAAGAGCAGCTGCACCACCACCGTCGCGCACAGCAGCGTGTACATCGCCCACAGGCCCCGGTGCTCGATGCGGTACATCTCCTGCAGCTCGCGCTCGTCAAGCGCGGGCCGGGTTTTCAGGTACAGCTTCACGGCTTCTCCTCCTCCCAGAACAGGTCGTTGAGCGTCTTGCCCAGCGCCCGGCAGATGGCCACGCACAGCGCCAGCGAGGGATTGAAGCGCCCCGCCTCGATCATGCCGATCGTCTGCCGGGTCACGCCCACGCGCTCGGCCAGCTCCTCCTGGGACAGATCGCAGCCCACGCGCGCCGCCTTCATGCGAAGGTTCTTCACCTCAAAGCCGCCTCCTTTGCCCGGATTCGTTCTTTTCATCCGCTCCATGCCAGTATTATAGTGCATTCCGGAGGGTACGTCAACTATATTTTACGTTTTATCGGGTATATCCGGCAAAACCAACTGCAGAGCCGCCCGGAGAAAGAAAAAGAGACGGCCGGAGCCGTCTCGATTTGCTGTTCGGATCACATGCCGTAGCGCTTCTTGAAGCGATCCACACGGCCGCCGGCGTCCACCAGCTTCTGCTTGCCGGTAAAGAACGGGTGGCACTTGGAGCAGATTTCAACGCGCAGCTCCTTCTTGGTAGAGCCCGTCACGAAGGTATTGCCGCAGACGCAGGTCACGGTCGCCTTCTGATACTTCGGATGAATGCCTTCCTTCACGATTTTCACCTCTTTCGCCGCGGTACTATCGCATGAAAGGCACGCGAACCGGCCTTCTCATACGCCTGAGCGGAGACTTCGTATAGTATACCCCTGTTTTTCACAAATTGCAAGCCATTCTTTCAATCTTTTGAAAAAATCTTCGTTTCTTCCGGTTTTGAGCAGCATGGAGAGCAGCTGCTCGGTCGCCTCGCGGGTATGTCCCTGCGAGAGGATGCGCCGCACGAGCGAGACGCCCTCGCACTCGGCGGGAGAGAGCAGCAGCTCCTCATGCCGCGTGCCGGAGCGCGCCAGGTCGATCGCCGGGAAGATGCGTGCCTCCGAGAGCGCGCGGTCGAGCCGGATCTCCGCGTTGCCCGTGCCCTTGAACTCCTCGAAGATGACGTCGTCCATGCGGCTGCCCGTCTCCACGAGCACGGTCGCGATAATCGTGAGGCTGCCGCCCTCCTCGATGTTGCGCGCCGCGCCGAAGAAGCGCTTGGGCCGCTGCAGCACGCCGGGCGCCAGGCCGCCGCTCATCGCGCGTCCGCCGGGGGCCAGCGCATTGCAGGCGCGCGCCAGCCGGGTGAGGCTGTCCATCAGCACGACGACGTCCTTCCCCTGCTCCACCAGCCGCTGTGCGCGCTCATAGACCATGTCAGCCACGCGGACGTGGTTCTCCTGCGGCGCGTCGAACGTGGAGGCGACGACCTCCGCCGAGACGCTGCGCCGCAGGTCGGTGACCTCCTCGGGCCGCTCGTCGATGAGCAGCACGATCAGCTCGATGTCCGGGTGATTTTTTTCGATCGCCTGGGCGATCTTCTTGAGCAGCACGGTCTTGCCGGCCTTGGGCGGGGCGACGATCAGCGCGCGCTGGCCCAGGCCGATAGGCGCGATGAAGTCGAGCACGCGCATGGACGGATCGCTTGTCCCCTGCGCGTTTTCCAGCGTCAGGCGGCGGTTGGGGTGGATGGGCGTCAGCTGATCAAACGGCCTGCGCAGGCGGGCCGTCTCGGGCTTGTCCCCGTTGACGGACTCGATGTACATGAGCGCGCTGTAGCGGTCGCCCATGCGGCGCGGGCGCGTCTTGCCGGCAATCAGATCGCCGGAGCGCAGGGAAAAGCGCCGGATCTGCGCGATGGACACGTAGATGTCCTGCGGCCCGGGCGAGCAGTTCTGCGCGCGCAGGAAGCCGTAGCCCCCAGGCTGCACCTCCAGCACGCCCTGCCCGCCGCCGAGCAGCCCGGCCTCCAGCATTTTGGGCACGACGGGGTTGCTGGTGCCGTATTCCTCGTTGTAATAGCCGAGCGGCTTGGGCTTGTACAGCCCGATTTCGGACTCGTCGATGGGCGCCTTTTCGGGCGCCGCGACCTCGCCGGACAGGCTGCTGGAAAGCAGCTCGACGATCTGCGCCTTGTTGACCCCGCCGGGCAGGCGCACCTTCTTTTCCCTGGCCAGCTCGCGCAGCTGCACGACCGTCATGCGGTTGAATGATCTTGCGGATTCCACCTGGTTTCAGCTCCTCCCAAAGGGCGACATGAATGTGGCATGTGCCATGAATGTGCTACGCAGGTAGAATATGCACGGGACACGGAAATTATCCGTATGCAGCAAAAAAGCGGGCAGTGCCCGCTTCCGCTTCCGAACAGCTTTTCAAAACCAACAATTCCGGCGCCCGCCTTCACTCGCAATCGAATATGGTCTTCTGCGCGATGACCGGACCGAATTCCGCCTTCCAGCGCGCGTACACGGGCGAGGCGTCAAACGCCGCCAGCCCCTCGCGCGAGAGCGTCATGACGATCATCAGGTCGTGCCGGTTGGGCCGGTCGATGCACGAGGGGAACACGCGCACCGCTTCCATGCCCAGCACGGCGAGCGCCTGCCCGAACAGCGCGCGGATGCGCGATTCCAGCGCAGCGTGATCGCCCGCATCCGGCGTGAACTTGACGAGGATGTGATGCAGCATGGTCGCCCCTCTTTCGTCATGAAAAGAAGTTTTGAAATACGTCACCGTCAGGGCCCGCTTCGCTCCCTGACTGCTTTTTTCTTTGATCGCTTCGCGATGGAGTACGTTGGGGGATTTCAGTCCGGGGAGCCTGCATAGTCGCACCGTAGCCGGTGCTCCTTGCAGTTCCCGACGCTCCGCCTCGCTTCATCGCCCACAGGGCGCGCTCGACTCCGGTCCCCCCAAACCCCCAGTCTGGGACCGGGTAGATTGTCAAGCAAGTGCAACACCGAAGAACACCTCAAAAGGAGAGCGCCA
>CAMENN010000039.1 GCA_945928315.1 uncultured Clostridia bacterium | reverse complement strand
CTGCTTCGGCTCCTGCTCCTTCTGCGCGATCACGTTTCTGCAGGGGCGCATCGTCACCACGCGCAGCCACGAGTCCGTGCTCGAGGAGGCGCGCGCCATCACGCAGATGCCCGGGTTCAAGGGCTATATCCACGACGTCGGCGGACCGACTGCCAACTTCCGCCGCCCCGCCTGTGACAAACAGCTGAAAAGCGGTGCCTGCGCGAACCGTCAGTGCCTGTTCCCGAAGCCCTGCCCGAACATGGTCGTCGACCACACGGACTACATCCGCCTGCTGCGCGAGATCCGCGCGCTGCCGAAGGTCAAGAAGGTCTTCGTGCGCTCCGGCCTGCGCTACGACTACATCATGGCCGACAAGTCGGACGACTTCCTGCGCGAGCTGTGCCAGTACCACATCAGCGGCCAGCTCAAGGTCGCGCCGGAGCACGTCAGCCCGAAGGTGCTCGCCGTGATGGGCAAGCCTGGCCGCGACGTCTACGACGCCTTCTGCGAGAAGTATGCGCGCATCAACCGGGAACTGGGCAAGGAGCAGTACCTCGTGCCCTACCTGATCTCCAGCCACCCGGGCAGCGACCTCGACGCCGCCATCGAGCTGGCGGAGTACCTGCGCGACATCAACCATCAGCCTGAGCAGGTCCAGGACTTCTACCCCACGCCCGGCACGCTCTCCACCTGCATGTTCTACACGGGCTTCGACCCGCGCACGGGCAAGCCGGTCTATGTGCCGCGCACACCGCACGAAAAGGCGATGCAGCGCGCGCTGCTGCAGTTCCGCCGCCCGCAGAACTTCCCGCTCGTGCGCGAGGCCCTGCGGCTGGCGCACCGGGAGGACCTCATCGGCACCGGGCGCAACTGCCTCGTCCCGCCGGAGGGCGTCAAAACCGCCGCGGAATACGCGCAGATCCGCCGGGAGAAGAAGGCCCGCGAGGAGCGCCGCGCGCAGCGCACCGGCAAGCCCGTCGACGCCCGCAAGGGCGCCCCGCGCACAGGAACGGACAGGCGCAGCGCAAAGGGCGGCCAATCGCCGCAGCGCCGTCAGCCGGGCACGCCAAAGGGAGGCAAGTCACGATGATCCTCAAGACAGAGCGCCTTCTCCTGCGCGAGATGACGCAGGACGACCTGCCCGCGCTCCAAGGAATTCTGCAGGACGAAGAAACAATGTATGCCTACAACGGCGCATTCGACGAGGCCGAGACGCAGGCGTGGCTCGACCGCCAGCTTTCGCGCTATGCGCAATACGGCTTCGGCCTTTGGGCCGTCGTGCTGAAGGAATCGGGCGGCATGATCGGCCAGTGCGGCCTGACGATGCAGCCCTGGCGCGGCGACGAGGTGCTGGAGGTCGGCTACCTGTTCAACCGCGCCTTCTGGCACCACGGCTACGCGACAGAGGCAGCGCGTGGATGCATGGAGTATGCCTTCGATCGCCTTGGCGCGAGGGAGGTCTGCTCGATCATCCGGGAGACGAACCTGCCCTCCCGCCGCGTCGCCGAGCGCAACGGCATGACCGTGCGCGACTCCTGGGTCAAGCACTACCGCGGCATCGACATGCCGCACGTGCGCTACTGCGCAGCCAGGGAATAACGCATACAGAAAAGAGGGCGAACGCCTGCCGGCGTTCGCCCTCTTTGTATCCTTGTTACTCCACCGTGATCTCCACAGCCTTGGCGTTGGCGCAGGCCTTCTCGATCGCGCCGAGAATGTCGCCATGGCCGTCGCGCAGGGACATGGTCGCGCAGGAGAGCGCATCCATCTCTGCACGCTGCGCATCGGTCAGCGCGCCGTACTTCGCCACGTCCGCATCCTTCGTGGAGGTGCCGCGCAGCGCACGGCCGTTCAGGTCGGAGAAGCTCGCCTCAAACCACGCGGTGATTTCCTCGGTGGTCTTGCCGGTCATCGCCGCCTCGTAGGCGTTCATCTCGTCCGCCCAGGTGCCAGAGTTCATCTTGTAGGCGCTGCCCAGATCACGCTTGGTCCTGAAGGCCGCCACCTGCTCGGTGAAGCTCTCCTCGGTCTGCTCCCAGACCGCCTCCACCTTGCCGTCCGCGTCGCCGTCGGCGTTGTAGGCCTGTCCCGGCCAGCCGGTGAACGCGTTGTCGTGCGCGCCGTCGTGGTTCGGCGTGATGATCTCCAGCACGTCGGCCTTCAGCGCGACGACCTTGCCCTCCGCGTCATAGCACGCGCCCGCCACCGCGACGTTGATGCTGTAGCAGGGGACCTCCTGATCGTCCTTGCCCGGGCCCAGGCGCGGCATCACGTCGATGCCCAGACCGGTTTTGGCGATGGCGGTCACATTTTCAATCGGCGTCGCATTCTCGACGGCCTTCGCGATGGCCGCGAGGATGTCGCCGTGCGGGTCGGTCAGGGACATGGTCGCACCGGAGATCGCGTCGCACAGCGCCTTCTCCTCGTCGGTCAGCGCGTTGTACTTCGCGATGTCCTCATCCTTCTTGGACGCGGCGGACACCGGACGGCCGTTGAGCGAGGAGCAGTACTTCTCGTTCCACGCCCTGATCTCCTCGACGGTCTTGCCGACGAAGAAGCGCTCGTAGATGTCCATCTCACCTTCCCAGGTACCGGAATTCATCTTGTAGGCGCTGCCCTTCTCGCGCTTGGTAAGCCAGGAGCCGGTCTCCTCGGTGAAGATCTCCTCGGTCTCCTCGAGCTGGCCCTCGATCACACCGTCGCCCTCGGCGTCGGAGTTGTAGGCCTGTCCCGGCCAGCCGGCGAGGAAGTTGTCGCCGTCGTTCGGCTCGTCATGGTTGGGCGTGATGATCTCCAGCACGTCCACCTCGAGGTCGGCGATGCGCTGCTCGCTGTCCACGACCACATACGCCACGACCTCGTTGAACGAATAGACGCCGACCTCCTGCGCGTCCTTGCCCGGGCCCAGGCGCGGGGTGGACACGACGCCGATGCCGTGGGACAGCGCGCTCGCGGTCACGGCGGCAACCTCAGTCTCCGCCTCGGCGGTCTCCTCGCCCATCGCGCTGCGGACCGCCTCAAACACGCCGTTCGAGGTCCAGGTCGCGCCGGAAACGGCTTCCACGCCGTCCACCGTGCCCGCAGCCAGGATCGCTTCCTTCAGCGGTTCGAGCGCCGCGCCGCCGATGGCAGGGGTTTCGTCCTTACCGGTCAGCTCCAGGGTGGTGATCTTGCCATCCTCTACCGTCACCACGGCCTGAATCGCGCCGCCGAAGCCGTCAGCCTCGCCGGTCAGCGTCTCGCACACGCCGGTCACGGCCACGGCTGCCATCAGCAGCACGGCGGCCAGCGTGAGCATCCACTTGTTTGCCTTCATGGGGTTTCCTCCTTCTGCTTTCCGTCCGCCCGGACGGATTCCTCCTCGCGGGAAATGCTCCCGTTGTCCACCAGCATACTGCGCATGTGTGTCAAAATGATGGCTTTTTCATGCGCGAAAGCGGACAATTTCCTGCGCGGCCGGGCAGCTGATCAAACAAGAGCCGCGGTGCCCAACCGGAAGCAGGTCGGACACCGCGGTGTTTTGTTCATCTGTGCATCGCGGTGGCTTCATCCGCGCTTCATGATCTTCCCGAGCATCGAGCTGCCCCTGACCGTGCTTTCGACGCCGAAGAAGTCGAGCACCGTCGCGGCGATGTCCGCGTACGTCTCCCGCGTGCCCAGGTTCACGCCCGGCGCGATGTCCCTGCCCCAGACGAGCAGCGGGATGTGCTCGCGCGTGTGGTCGGTGCCCGTATGGCAGGGATCGCAGCCGTGGTCGGCGGTGAGCATCAGCATGTCGTGCTCGCCCATCAGCGCCTGAATCTGCGGAATCTGCGCGTCAAACGCCTCCAGCGCGGCCGCGTAGCCCGCGGCGTCGCGGCGGTGGCCATAGACCATGTCGAAGTCCACAAGGTTCACGAACAGCAGACCGTCGAAGTCCTCGCGCATCGCCGCGAGCGTCGCCTCCATGCAGGCCGGATTGCCCGCCGCGTGGTTCGACTTCGTGATGCCCCGGTGGCCGAAGATGTCCTCGATCTTGCCCACGCCGTAGACGGTCTTGCCCGCGCGCTCCAGCAGATCGCACATCGTATCCGGCGGCATCGCGCTGAAGTCCCGGCGGCCGCCGGTGCGCCTGAACGCGCCCGCATGCCCGCCGACGAACGGGCGCGCGATGACGCGTCCCACCTCCAGATCGCCCGTGAGCAGCTCCCGCGCGATCTCGCAGTCGCGGTAAAGCTCCTCAAGCGGCACGACGTCCTCGTGCGCCGCGATCTGGAACACGCTATCCGCCGAGGTGTAGACAATCAGCTTGCCGGTTTTCATATGTTCCTCGCCCAGCTCGTCGAGGATCGCCGTGCCGCTGGCGGGCTTGTTGCCCAGTGTGCCGCGTCCCACGGCGCGCTCAAAGCGCTCCATGAACTCCTGCGGGAAGCCGTTTGGGAACGTCGGGAACGGGCGGGAGAGCTGCACGCCGGCGATCTCCCAGTGGCCGGTGGTCGTGTCCTTGCCCGCGGAGACCTCGCGCAGGCGGCCGAAGCTCCCCTGCGGCGCATCCACAGCGCCCGCGAAGCCCGCACCGTCGATGTTGCCAAGGCCCAGGCGCATGAGGTTCGGGATGCGCGGATGGCAGGTGTTGATGACATGCCCCAGCGTGTCCGCGCCCGCGTCGCCATAGGCCGCGGCGTCCGGCAGCGCGCCGATGCCCACGCTGTCCAGCACGATCAGAATCGCCTTCCTGTTCATATGCAATCCTCCTTCGGAAGCAGAGCGTTTTTTTCTATTATATCACGGACAGCGCGTTTTCGCACCTCTTTTTGGCGCGCGGACATAGCGGGCAGTGCCCGCTCCCTCTTCCGAACGGCTTGATCAGGTAATGTCTCCCGGTGCCCGCCGCACGTTGCTTGGACGCGATTTTCTATAGCTGGACAATGCGGGCAGTGCCCGCTGTCCGACGACTGGCGCAGTTTTCTATTGCAGAGACACATGCCCCGCCCGGATGGTTTCCGGACGGGGCTGCCTCATTTCATCTTCTCCTGCTTGACCTTCTTGTCGATCACATGCCGCGAGGCCATCTCGCGCTTCACGTCGTCGAGGCTGATGCCCGCCTCGATCATCAGCACCATGACGTGATACATCAGGTCGCCGATCTCGTAGATCGTGTTCGCGCGGTCGCAGTCCTTCGCGGCGATGATGACCTCCGTCGTCTCCTCGCCGACCTTCTTGAGGATCTTGTCCAGGCCCTTTTCAAACAGATACGTCGTATAGGAGCCTTCCTTCGGATTCTCCCTGCGCCCGCGGAGCATGTCCATCAGGTCCTGATACTGGAAGGCGGCGGGCTCGTCGCCCTCGAAGATCACGTCGCTGAAGCAGGACTCCGTGCCCAGATGGCAGGCCGGTCCGTCCTTGCGCACCTCGACGAGCAGCGTGTCGCGGTCACAGTCCGCGGTGATGGAGACGATGTGCTGGAAGTTGCCGCTCGTCTCGCCCTTCGTCCAGAGCTGCCGGCGGGAGCGGGAGTAAAAGCAGGTCAGGCCCTTCTCCATCGACAGGCGCAGGCTCTCCTCGTTCATGTAAGCGACCATCAGCACGCGCCGGGTCTCGGTATCGATGACGACGGCGGGGATCAGCCCGCGATCATCGTATTTGAGCCCGGTCACATCAAAAAAAATCTCACTCATGCCGTACCCTCCGTATGTTGACGTCCGCCCCGGCGAGCGTATCCTTCAAATCCGCGATGGAGACCTCCCCAAAGTGGAAGATCGAGGCGGCCAGCCCCGCGTCCACGCGCGGGACCTCCCGAAACAGCGTGACAAAATCCTGTGCGCAGCCCGCGCCGCCGGAGGCGATGACCGGCACATCCGCGAACGCGCAGACGTCCGCAAGCATCGGCAGGTCGAAGCCGCGCTTCACGCCGTCGGTGTCAATCGAGTTGAGCACGATCTCGCCCGCGCCGCTGTCGATGCCCCGGCGAATCCACTCGAGCGCGTCCATGCCGGTGTCCTCCCTGCCGCCCCGCGCGAAGACGTGATAGCGGCCGTTCACGCGCTTTGCGTCCACGGAGAGCACCACGCACTGGTTGCCGTAGCGGCGCGCGGCCTGACCGATCAGCTCCGGATGCGCGATGGCCCCGGAATTGACGCTGACCTTGTCCGCGCCGCAGGTGAGCACGCGCTCAAAGTCGTCCAGCGAGGAAATGCCCCCGCCGACGGTCAGCGGGATGAAGATGGTCGAGGCCACCTCCCGCAGGATGCCGGTGAAGAGCTTTCTCCCCTCGGCCGAGGCCGTGATGTCGTAGAAGACCAGCTCGTCCGCGCCGCACTCGGAGTAATACGAGGCCAGCGCGACAGGGCTCGAAACGTCGCGCAGCCCGAGGAAGTTGACGCCCTTGACCACGCGGCCGTCCCGCACGTCGAGACAGGGAATGATGCGCTTGGTGATCACACGGCCACCTCCAATGCACGGCGTAGGTCGATCGCGCCGGTGTAATATGCCTTGCCGATGATCGCGCCGTAGAGGCCCGCCTCCCGCAGCGCGCGCACGTCGTCCAGCGAGCTGACGCCGCCCGAGGCGACGAGACGCGACCGGCTGACGGCGCCCAGCGCGCGGTAAAGCGCGAGGTTCGTACCGCGCATCGCGCCGTCCCGGCTGATGTCCGTGACGATCACCGTGCGCACACCCATGTCGGAAAGCTGCCGCACGAACGTCTCGCCGGTGAGCGCGCTCTTCTGCGTCCAGCCGTGCGTGGCGACGAAGCCGTCCTTCAAATCGACGCTCACAGCGATGGCTTCGCCGTAGCGCGCCACCATGCGCGCGAGGAAGTCCGGATCGCCAGCCGCCGCCGTGCCCAGGATGGTCCGGCCGACGCCCGCTGAGAGATACCGCTTCACGGTTTCCTCGCTGCGGATGCCGCCGCCGACCTCAATATCCAGCGCGGTCTTCGCCGCGATCGCCTCGATGACGGAGAGATTCGGCGTGCCGCCGTCCCGCGCGCCCTCCAGATCGACCAGATGGATGTGGCGCGCGCCGCAGGCGGCGAAGTCCGCCGCCACGTCCTGCGGCCTGTCGCTGTACACCGTCATCTGGCTGTAGTCCCCGTGGAGCAGGCGCACCGCGCGTCCGCCGAACAGGTCAATCGCCGGAAACAGCTCCATGCTCATCCCTCCATCCCGCAAAACGCCCGGAGCAGCCGCAGGCCCGCCTCGCCGCTCTTCTCCGGATGAAACTGGCAGCCCATCACGTTCTCCCGCGCGACGGCCGCCGTCAGCTCGATGCCGTACTCCGCCGTCGCCAGCGTGTCTTCGGCGCAGCGGTCGGCGTAGAAGCTGTGCACAAAATACATGCACTCGCCCTCCCGCACATCCGCAAAGAGCGGATGCTCCGGCCGCTTCATCCGCAGCGCGTTCCAGCCGATGTGCGGCACCTTGAGCCCCTGCTGCAGGCGCGGCGCCATGTCCACGACCTCGCCGGGGATCAGCCCCAGGCCACTGTGCTCGCCGTATTCGAAGCTGCGCTCAAAGAGCAGCTGCATGCCCAGACAGATGCCCAGGATCGCCTTGCCGCGCGACGCCTCCCGGCAGATGACCTCGTCAAGGCCCGTCAGAGCCAGACGCTCCCGCGCGTCGCCGAACGCGCCCACGCCGGGCAGAATCAGCTTGTCCGCATCCCGCAGCGCCTGCGCGTCGCCCGACACGACGGCCTGCGCGCCGACGCGCCCCAGCGAGCTTTGCAGGGAGAACAGGTTTCCCACGCCGTAATCAATGATCGCGATCATGCCGTTTCCTCCTCACAGCGCGCCCTTCGTCGAGGGGATCTCGCCTGCCAGCCGCGCATCCAGCGAGACGGCCTCGCTCAGCGCGCGCCCGAACGCCTTGAACATGGCCTCGGCGATGTGGTGGCTGTTCGCGCCGTCGAGCTGGCGCAGATGCAGTGTCGCTCCGGCATGCCGGGCAAACGCCGTGAAGAACTCCTCCACCAGCTCCGTGTCAAACGCTCCGATCTTCTGCGAGGGGAACGACGCCTGCATGCGCAGCGTGCTGCGCCCGGACAGATCGACCGCGCAGAGCACGAGTGCCTCGTCCATCGGCAGCAGCATGCTCCCGTAGCGGCGGATGCCCCGCTTTTCCCCCAGCGCCTGCGCCACGGCGTCGCCCAGCGCAATGCCGATGTCCTCCACGCTGTGGTGATCGTCCACCTGCGTGTCGCCCGTACAGGTCACGGTGAGGTCAAAGCGCCCGTGCGCGGCAAAGAGCGTGAGCATGTGGTCAAGAAAACCTACGCCCGTATCCACCTGCGCGCGGCCCGCACCGTCCAGCGACAGCGTCAGGCGCACGTCCGTCTCCGCGGTTTTCCGCTCAATCTGCGCGCTGCGCATGCGTGTCACCCTCCTTTTTGATGTCGTCAATCGCCGCGATGAGCGCCTCCATCTGCGCCTGCGTGCCGATGGTGATGCGGCACCAGTCCGCGATGCGCGGCGCATCCCAGCGGCGCACGAGGAAGCCCCGCACACGAAGCGCCCGCTGCAGCGCCGCCGCGTCCATGAAGCCGCAGCGCGCGAACACGAAGTTGGTCACGGAATCCAGCACAGTAAACCCGCGATCGCGCAGCGCCTGCGTCGCATATGCGCGCGAGGCGACGATGCGCCGGCAGTTGTTCATGTAGTAGTCGTTTTCCCGGCAGGCCGCCTCGCCCGCCGCCTGCGCCATGCGGCTGACGCTGTAGAGGTTGACGGCGTTGCGCACGCTGTTCAGCTCCTCGATCAGCGCCGGACAGCCTACGGCAAAGCCGATGCGCGCGCCCGCCAGCGAGCGGGCCTTCGAGAACGTGCGCGTCACCAGCAGTTTGGGATAGCGCTGCGTCAGCATCACGCAGCTCTCGGCGCCAAAGTCCGCGTACGCCTCGTCGATGATGACGACGCTCTGCGGGTTGCTGCGCACGATCCACTCGATGGAGGACACCGGCAGCGCATAGCCCGTCGGCGCGTTCGGGTTCGCCAGCAGCACGGTCCTGCCCGCGCCGCAGTAGTCGGACACATCCACGGTGAAGTCGCCCTTCAGCGGCGCGCGTTCCAGCGGAATGCCCAGCGCCGCCGCGAACAGATCGTAGTAGCTGTACGTCACGTCGGGAAGCAGGATCGGGTGCGAGGCATCCGCGAACGCCATGAACGCCCAGTAGAGCACCTCGTCCGAGCCGTTGCCCGCCAGCACGCAGTCGGGCGTGACGCCGATGACCTTTGCAAACGCGGCGCGCAGCGCGGCGCAGTCGGGATCGTTGTAGAATTGCAGCCGGTCGATCTGCTCTGCGACGGCCTGCGCCACACCCGGCGAGGGCGGGAACGGCGATTCGTTCGTGTTCAGCCGCACGAAGCCCTCGCCCTCCTCGTGCTCGCCCGGCTCGTAGCGCGGCAGGCCGCACAGCCCCTGCATCAGATACGCCATCTCACGCCTCCCCGTCATCCATGCGGACGAGCGCGGCGCGCGCATGCGCCTCCAGGCCCTCGGCCCGGGCGAACACGGCAATCTCGTCCGCCACCTGCGCGAGCGCCTCGCGCGTGAAGTAGGTGTACTGCGTCTTCTTGATGAAGTCATCGACGCTCAGCGGACTCGAGAAGCGCGCCGTGCCGGAGGTCGGCAGCGTGTGGTTCGGCCCGGCGAGGTAATCGCCCAGCGACTCCGGGCAGCAGCAGCCCATGAACACGGAGCCCGCGTTGCGCACCAGAGGCAGATAGCGCTCCGGCTCGCGCACACACAGCTCCAGGTGCTCAGGCGCCAGCTCGTTCGCCGCCTCGATCGCCTCGGTCAGGTCGTCCGCCACGAGGATGCGCCCGAAGCGCTCGATCGACGCGCGGGCGATCTCCTGACGCGGCAGCGCGCCAAGCTGGCGCTCCACCTCGTCGCTGACCGCCCGGGCAAGCGCAGCGCTGTCCGTGACGAGCACGGCACTGGCGAGCCGGTCATGCTCCGCCTGGCTGAGCAGGTCCGCCGCGGCCCAGCGCGGGTTGCAGGAATCGTCCGCGACCACGAGGATCTCGCTCGGCCCGGCGATCATGTCGATGTTCACCCGGCCGAATACCTGCCTCTTGGCTTCGGCCACGAAGGCGTTGCCCGGGCCGACGATCTTGTCCACCTTCGGGATGGTCTGCGTGCCGCAGGCCAGTGCGGCGATCGCCTGCGCGCCGCCCGCCTTGAACACGCGCGTGACGTCCGCCAGCTTTGCCGCCGCCAGGATCGGCGCGGCGATCGTGCCGGAAGCGGACGGCGGGGAGACCATCACGATCTCGCTGCACCCGGCGATCTTCGCGGGAATCGCGTTCATGAACACGGTGGACGGATAGCTCGCCGTGCCGCCGGGGATGTACAGCCCGACCTTCTCGATCGGCGTGATCTTCTGCCCCATGTAGACGCCGTCCGGCCTGCGCAGGCAGAAGCCCTCGCGCACCTGCGCGCTGTGGAACGCGCGGATGCTTTCCGCCGCCGTCTCCATCGCCCGGCGCAGCTCTGGGGAAATCGAGGCCAGCGCCGCGTCGAGCTCCCGCTGCGAAACCTCCAGCGAGGTCAGCTTCGCATGGTCAAACTTTTCGGCATAGGCGAGCAGCGCGCTATCGCCATTCTTTTCCACATCCGCAATGATCGCCGCGACGACGCTTCCCACGTCCGCCGCGGCCTCCGCGGGGCGCATCAGCAGCCTGTCCCCGCGCCGGTAGGCTTCAATCCTCATGGTCCACAACCTCTCTTACCTGCTCGATCAGGCGGCGGATCTGCGCGCCCTTGAATTTGTCGCTCGACTTGTTGACGATGAGCCGCGCGCTGATGGGCACGATCTCGTCGAGCACCGCCAGCCCGTTCTCCCGCAGCGTCTTGCCCGTCTCCACGATGTCCACGATCACGTCCGACAGCCCGAGAATCGGCGCCAGCTCGATGGAGCCGTTCAGATGGATCAGGTCGATCTCCCGGCTGCGCGCGTTGTAATAGCTGCGCGCGATGGCCGGGAACTTCGTCGCCACGCGCAGCGTGTGCGTGTGATCGTCCTCGAAGTCCTTCGGTCCGGCGACGCACATGCGGCAGCGGCCCATGCGCAGGTCCAGCAGCTCGTAGACGTCCGGCCGGTACTCCATCAGGATGTCCGATCCGGCGATGCCCAGGTCCGTTGCGCCGCGCTCGACATAGACCGCCACGTCCGACGGCTTGACCCAGAAGTAGCGCACGCCGGCGGCCTCGTTTTCAAACGTCAGCTTCCGGTTGCCCTCCAGCAGGTCCGGGCAGGGGTAGCCGGCCTTCGCCAGCGCGCCGTACACCTTTTTCCCCAGCCGCCCCTTGGGCAGGGCGATGTTGAGCATCGTCTTCACGAGAGCGCCCTCCCTTCCCGCAGGTCGATGATCTCCCGGGCCCGCAGCGCGCCGCCGTCCCCCAGCTGCACGCGCACCGTGCGCCCCTGCGCGGCTTGCGCCTGCGCCGCCTGCGCGACGGCCAGCGGATCGGCCGCCCCGTCATAGAGGATGAGCGCGTCCACGTCGTACGCCTCGCGCCGGACATAGAAGCGCTCCAGCTGGTCCAGATACACCGCAAAGCCGATCGCCTGACTGCGCCGCCCCATGCGCCGCATCAGCAGATCGTAGCGCCCGCCGGAGAGCACGCTCGAGGCGATGCCATCGACGAAGCCGCTGAAGATCAGGCCGTTGTAGTAGCCCATGTCGTTGACGACGGAGAAGTCGAGATTGATGCGCGTAAGCCCCAGCGCCTGCGTCATCCGGGCGACGGCGCGCAGGCTCGCAAGCGCCTCCCCGCACGCATCAGGCAGCGGCAGGCGCTCCAGCTTGCCGAGCGTCTCGCCAAGCGGCCCGCACAGCGGAATCAGCGCGGCCAGCAGCGCTTCCGCCTGCGCGCTCACGCCCAGCTCAGCGCAGCGCTCATGCAGCCCGTGCGGGTTTTTGGCGCTGATCATCGAAAGCAGCCCGGACCGGTCGGCGTCGTCCAGCGCCTCCCCGGCCAGGATGCCGGAGACGATGCCCATGTCCGAGACGTCGAGCACATAGCGCTCGCTGATCGTCTCCAGGCTGCGCGCGGCGAGCATGAGCATCTCGCTCATCGCGTACACGTCCACCGTGCCGATGTGCTCCACGCCGGCCTGCATGATCTCCTTGAAGCCGTAGGCCCCGCGCGGCACGCGGTAGACGTGCTCCGCGTAGCTGACCTTGAGCGGCGCGTCGCTGTCCCGCGTGTTCTTGACGATGGAGAGCGTCACGTCCGGCTTGAGCGCCATCAGCTTGCCGTCCGTGTCGCTGAACGTCAGAATCTGCTCACTCGTCAGAAACCGCTTGTTGCGCGCGTACAGGTCGTACTCCTCGAACGAGTTCACCCGGTACGGGCGGTAGCCGTACTGCTGATACAGCGTGCGCAGCGCGATGGCCGTCTGCTCATCCGCGTTCAGAATCCCCATCGTTTCCTTCCTCCCCCAGTCGCTTCAGGATCATCCGGTAGCCGCCGGTGCCGTAGTCGAGGCACCGCTTGACGCGCCCCACGGTGGCGGAGCTGACGCCCGTCGCCTCCGTGACCCGCTGATAGGAGCTGCCCTGCGCCAGCATGCGGGCGACCTCCAGCCGCTGCCCGAAATCGCGAACCTCCTTGTTCGTGCACAGGTCCTCAAAATACCGATAGCACTCCTCCACGCTTGAAAGCGCCAGAATCGAGCGGAACAGCTCGTCCGTCAGCGCGTCGTGCCGCAAGCTCATCGCATTCTCACCTCATTATTTTAGCGTGCTATTATATTATCACTTTACCTCGCTAAAGTCAATGGGCGGAAATCGACAAATTCAGAGGGATTCATTCGGATTCTCTGTCCGGTTTCTGCACCGCTCTTGACAAAATAGGAAATCAATGCTATGTTTCTTCTGTTCAATCCCCACAGACGACGAAACCGGAGAGAGATGCCATGTCCACCTATACGCTTCTGTATACACTCCTCGCCGCAGCGGTGCTGTACTACATCTGTCCGCTCCGCCTGCGCGGCGTGTTCCTGCTGATATTCAGCTATGTGCTCTATGCCCAGAACGGCAAACAGGCGCTGGCGTTCATCCTGCTGACCACGCTGAGCACCTGGGCCGGTGCGCTGCTCATCGGCAGAATCGGCGCAAGGGGCAAGGCGCTTTTGCAGGCCCGGCGCGCAGAGCTGTCCAGTGAGGAAAAAAAGCGCCTCAAGCGGCGCACGAAGGGCCGTCAGCGCGTCGTCTTCTGGCTGGTGCTGCTGCTCAATTTCGGCCTGCTCGCCGTGCTCAAGTACGTGCCGACCCTGCCGGGGACGCTGGCCCGCTCGCTCTTCGGGCTGATGGGCCGCGCGGACGCCGCCCCTGCGCTGCGCCTGTTCGTACCGTTGGGCATCTCCTTCTATACCTTCCAGTCGATGGGCTATCTCATCGACGTGTACAACGGCAAGTACGCGCCGGAGCGCAATCCGGCGAGGTTCGCGCTGTTCATCTCGTTCTTCCCGCAGCTCATTCAGGGCCCCATCGCCCGCTATGATGCGCTCGGCCCGCAGCTGACCACGCCGCACCGCCTGGACGTCGACAACATCCGCCGCGGCCTGATGCTCATGCTCTGGGGTTTCTTCAAGAAGAAGGTCATCGCCGACCGCGCGCTGCCGATGGTGGACGCGGTGTTCGGCAATCCCGGGCAGTACGGCGGCGCGGTGATTGCCGCGGCCGTGCTGATGTACTCCCTGCAGCAGTACGCGGACTTCTCCGGCGGCATCGACCTGGTCACCGGCGGCGCGGAGCTGATGGGCATTCACCTCGCGCCCAACTTCAAGCGCCCGTACTTCTCCGTTTCGCTGGGCGACTTCTGGCGCCGCTGGCACATCAGCCTCGGCGCGTGGATGCGCGACTATGTGTTCTATCCCTTCGCGCTGACACGGCCCGTCAGCCGCCTGTCGAAGGCCGCAAAGAAGCGCTTCGGCACGGACTTCGGCCGGGCGCTTCCCGCCGCGCTGGGCAACATCCTCGTCTTCCTGCTGGTCGGCGTCTGGCACGGCGCGACGGGCAATTACGTCGCCTGGGGCCTGTACAACGGCCTGATCCTCGCCCTGAGCGCGCTGCTGGAGCCCGCCTACAAGCGCTTCGGCGAGCGCCATGCCGCGCTGGTGAAAGGCCGGGGCTATTACGTCTTCCGCGTGCTGCGCACGTTCCTGATCGTCAACATCGGCTGGTACTTCGACCGCTGCGCGCATCTGAGCGACGCGTTTTCCATGCTGCTGCGCACCTTCACGCAGCCCATGTTCTCCCAGCTGACGGACGGCACGATGCTGACGCTGGGCGTCACCAGCGCAGGCTTCGCGATCCTTGCAGCCTCCACGGTCATCCTGTTCGCCGTCTCCGCGATGCAGGAGCGCGGTATCGGCGTGCGCAGCTATGTGCTCTCCCGCAAGCTGCCCGTTCGCTGGGCGCTGCTCTACGCGATGATCCTCTTCGTCATGCTGTTCTACGTGCCCAATGCGCTCACCGGCTTCATCTATGCAGCCTTCTGAGCACCATACTGAGGAGGCATCCCCATGAACGATTCACCAAAGAAGCCGGATCAGCGCCGCGGATGGCTCCGTCTGATCGCGTTCTTCATCATCCCTGCGCTGTTCATCTTCGCCGCCAACCGCCTGCTGCTGCAGACGGATGCCCATTCCTACTACATGATGCTGGAAATGACCCAACGGGACGACATCGACATGGCGCTGGTCGGCTCCTCCGTCGTCGCCTACAACATCGACCCGGAGGTGCTCACCGAAAAGACGGGGCTCACGGCGTTTGACGTGAGCGTCGGCACGATGGGTCTGCCCAGCTCCATCGCCGTCACCCGGCAGCTCTTCGCCACCAACTCGCCGCAGATCGTCGTGCTCGTGCTCGATCCCAACACGCTGACCTCGCCCGAGGAGGACATCCAGGCGCAGCTGCGCGTCTTCTCCTTCATCAAAAACCCCGTCGAGCGCCTGACCTATACGCTCGATCTGATGATGCAGGACGGTCAGTTCCTCGACAGGCTGCTGCTGTTCAAGTCGCAGCCCGTCACCTCGCCGGCTGACATCAGGAAGAACATCGAAATCCGCGTCGATCCGCAGGGCTATGCCGAGCGCAACACCCTCGACGAAGGGCCCGTTTCCTATCACGGCCGCGGACGCGTCCGGGTCAACCTCACCCCGCGCAAGGGCAAGCTGCTGCGGGAGACGAGCATCCGCCCCTTCACCGTCACCCGGCAGAAGGGGCTGTATCCCTACACCCAAAGGAAGCTGTTGGCCTTCCGGAAGCTGTGTGAGGAGAACGGTGCCCGGCTGCTCGTCATGTTCGGTCCGGACCTGACCGCGCACCGCCTCGCGACGGGCGGCTATGCAGACAAGTACACCGCTGTGGCGGCGTTCTGCCGGGAAAACGGAATCGACTTCTACGACTTCTCCATCGCGCGCCCGGAGTTCATCCCGCGGATGGACGATTACTTCTACGACCTCTACCACATGAATTTCGAGGGCTCGCAGCTCTTCAGCGAAAAGCTGGGCGAGTTCTTCGCCCTCTATCTGGCGGGCGAGCCGGTCGATCAGCTCTTCTATGCCTCCCAGCAGGACTATATCGAGCACATCGACTTCATCACCAACACCTGGGTCACCGGGGAAACGCAGGGGGATCTGCTGGTCCTCACGGCCGGCTGCAACACCGGCCCGGGCGTCACGCCGGAATACCGCTTCACGCTGGTCACAGCGGACGGCACCGAAACCGAGCTTCGCGGCTACAGCGAGGAGCGCGTCTTCTCCGTTTCCCGCGAGGCCCTGTCCTGCGGCGGAACGATCGTCGTATACGCCCGGCCGAAGAACGATCCCGGTCAGGAGCCGGTTTTCTACGAGTATCCGCTCTGATGGCCGGTCCATGGCGAAGCAATCGCCGCAAGCACCCTTTTGAAGGCAGCACCGCGGATTCCGCGTGAGCTGCCGCCCCGAGGAGGCATCCCATGAACGATTCACCAAAGAAGCCGGATCAGCGCCGCGGTTGGGTCCGGCTGATCGTCTTTTTCATCTTGCTGGCGCTGCTCATCTTCTTTGCCAACCGGTTCTGGGTCAAGAGCGACATCACCTATTACTTTACGCTGCTGGAAATGACCCACCGGGATGACATCGACATCGCCTTCGTCGGCTCCTCCGTCGTCGCCTTCAACTTCGATCCGGAGACCGTCACCGAAAAGACCGGCCGCGTCGCCTTTGACGCCAGCATCGGCGCCGCAGGCATCCCCTCCTCCGTGGAGATTGCCAGGCAGATGTTCAAAACCAGCTCGCCGGAGCTGGTCGTGCTGGTCATCGATCCGCAGATGCTTCTCTTCTCGGGCGAGGACATTCAGGCGCAGATCCGCATGCTTCCCTTCGTCAAGAATCCCGTCGAGCGGCTGGCCTATTCGCTTGATCTGGCGATGGAGGACGGCAAATACCTCGACAGGCTGCTGCTGTTCAGGCTGCAGCCCATCACCTCCTTCGAGGATTTCAGGAACAACATCGAGCTGTACACCGATCCCTCGGGCTATGCCGAACGCCACGGGCTGTGCCGGGAGGGGCCGCACACCTACCGCGGCCAGGGGCACGTTCACGTCAACCGCTCCATGGACAGGGGCGGCTTGCTCGAGGTCATGAGCATACGTCCCTACATCGCCTGCGAGGACAGCGTCCTCTATCCCTATACCCAAAGAAAGCTGCTCGAATTCAAGGCACTCTGCGAGAAAAACGGCGCGAAGCTGCTCGTCATGTTCGGCCCCGATCTGACGGTATACCGCCTTGCCGTACAGGGCTATGTGGAAAAATACGAGGCGACTGCGGCATTCTGCGCGGAAAACGGCATCGACTTCTGCGACTTCACCCTCGCCCACCCGGAGTTCCTCCCCTGCATGGACGATTACTACTACGACGTCTTCCACCTCAACGGCAAAGGCTCGCGGGTTTTCAGCGAAAAGCTGAGCGAATACCTGAACCTCTATCTGGCGGGAGAGCCGGTCGACCAGCTCTTCTACGCGAATCAGCAGGAGGCACTTGACCACATCGATTTCATCACCAACACCTGGATCAACGATGAGACCGCAGACGGCGTGATCACGCTCACGGCCGACTGCAACTGCGGCCCCAATGTGACGCCGGAATACCGCTTCACGCTGGAAACCGCCGACGGCAGCGTGACCACGCTGCGCGACTACGGCGAGGACCCCGTCCTCTCCATCCGGGCCGACACCATCCCCGCCGACAGCGCGCTCCGCGTCTATGCCCGGCCCAAGGACGATCCCGGGCAGGCACCGATGCGCTACACCCTCTATCCGTAATTCGTCATGCACAAAAGCGCCCCCTCCGGCAGCTCCGAAGGGTGGGCGCTTTTTCATCAGCTCGGCATGATGACGGCTGCATCGCAGCGAGCCGATGCCACGCGGCAGAATGACATAACAAAAGCCGGACAGCTTGTGTCCGGCCTGTCCGCCGCGGATTGCTGCGGCGCTTTTCTCAAAAATGTCTGTGAGCGTTGCCTGTAAGCCGAGTTCTGTTGAAGGCGGTCATCTATCTAGACCCATCGTTGCCGAGGGGTTCAAGCGAAATCCTGAGAGCTTGACGGGCCGTCTCAAACGCTCTTTCGTTTCTTGCTCCGAGTGGGGTTTACATCGCGGACAAGTCGCCAGGCCGCGGGTGAGCTCTTACCTCACCTTTCCACCCTTACATGCCCGGGGGCATGCGGTATCTCTCTGTTGCACTTTCCCTGGGGTCGCCCCCGCCGGGTGTTACCCGGCACTCTGCCCTATGGAGCTCGGACTTTCCTCACACCTTGCGGCGCGCGGCCGCCCGGCAGCCTCACAAACGGATGGATTATATCACATTTCTTCCGCGTTGTCAACGCCGGGATGCCGCAATGAAGCCGAGCAGCTCCTCATCCGCCTGCGAGGCGTCCTCGAGCAGCACATGCACAGTAAAGCGCCGTTTGCTCACCGGCACCACCATGAAAAAGCGCGGATGCTCCATCGGCTCCGGCAGCGAAAACGTGACCAGCACCCCGCGCATCCCCCTGCGCGGCGGGTGCGACAGATAGCAATAGGGCTTCGGATCGTCAAACGACATGCACGTCTTCATCGCGCGCTGCGTCGTCCCCGGCCAGCGCTCCAGCAGTGCCGTGCGCAGGGCCTCCGCCGGCTCCCACTCCTGCGGCCTCCCGGCAAAAAAGGCGTCAAACGCCGCCCGTTCGTCCATGGCGCAATCCTCCGTTTCCGAAAAAAAGAGGCATGCCGAAGCATGCCCCGCCAGATTCAGTCCACCTGCTTGATCAGGATGATGCGGCCGCAGTTCTCGCACTCGACGTACGGCACGCCGGAGCGCACCTTGTCCTTGTCGGCCGCGGAGAGCTGCATGTTGCAGCCGCCGCAGCGATCGTCGTGCAGCCGGGTGATCGGCGGCGCGGCGTGGCGCTTGATGGCCTTGTACTTCTCCAGAAGGCCGGGATCGATGCCCTCCGCCTCCCTGGCCACCTTCTTCTTGAGCTCGTCCAGCTTGACCGCGGCGGCCTTGTATTCCTCGTCGTAGATGACCTTGATGCGGTCGAACTCGGCGCGGGCCTTCGCGGCGCGCACGCGCACCTCGCGCTGCTGGCGGTCGCGGGCCTCGGAATCCTTGCGCATCTTGGCCAGCTCGGACTCGTAGCGCGTGATCGTGGCGATCAGCTTCTGGATGGACGCCATCTGCTTCTTCACGTCCTCCAGGTTGTCCGGGCGGTTATTTTCAAAGTTCGCGGTCGCCTCAGCCACGGAGCCGCTCAGCCGCTTGATCTCGTCGGCCAGCGCCTCCATGCGGTCGCTCATGACTTCCACGTCCGACTCAATCTTCTTGAGGACGTTCTGCTGCTCCAGCAGGAAATCGCGGTGCTTGAGCAGCTCCTTGCGGTTGCTGTTGCCGCGCATCTCCTTTTCATACTGGTCCAGCTCCATGTCAACCTGCTGATACTTCCACAAAAGCTCGTACTGTTCCAAAATCAGGCCCTCCTCATTCCATTCAGCGCCCAAAGGGATTGCCCTTTGAGCAGAAAACCGTTACTTTATATTGTAGCGCATCCGCCGCTTTTTGTAAAGCCTGAGCCAGCACTTCGCAGACAGGATTTTCCGTTTCGAAATGTCCCGCCTCCAGCACGCACATGCCGCCGTCCACCGCACCCAGCGCCTCATGATGGCGCACCTCGCCGGTAATGAAGCAGTCCGCGCCCAGCGCCTTCGCCTCGGCAATCTCGCTGCCGCCCGCGCCGGAGCAGCAGCCCAGCCGGTGCACCGGCGTGTCCTTCGCGCCGTAGACGCGCACAGGGCCGCGCAGTCTGCGCTCCGCCAGCGCCGCCAGCGCGCCCAGCGTCGTGCCTTCCGGCAGATCGCCCGCGCGCACGCAGCCCTCGCCCTCGATGTTCGCCGCACCCATCTCCGCCATCAGCGTGTCGTTCACGCCGCCGGGCGCCGCGTCGAGGTTCGTATGCGCAGCGATATGCGCAATGCCCGCCTCCGCCATGCCCAGCATCAGCCGGCCCTCGCGGTCCTCGTCCGTCACGCGCTTGCGCGCCGAGAACATGATCGGGTGATGCGTGACGATCAGCTGCGCGCCCAGCGCCCTGGCCTCGTCGAGCACGCCCTGCGTCAGGTCGAGCGCGACGAGCACGCGCGTCACCTCCGCCTGAGCATGCCCGAAGAGCAGCCCCACATTGTCCCATTCCTCCGCCAGCTCAAACGGCGCGATACCGCCCACCAGCTCCCGCACATCCGAAACCCTGCACGTCTTCATGCCCAACGCCTCCGATATCCATGTCAGTTCCTGCCTGTTCTGTGCCATTCGTTCACCCGCGCGGCTGCGCGTCGCCGCCTGCTGCATCTCGCGCACGCGCACGTCCCGCTGCCAGGCGAAATACGCCCGTTGCTGCGCATCCTGCGCGCCCTGCGCCGCCGCGCCCAGCAGCGCCTCGCGCGCGGTCAGCGTCCGGGGCTGCGCGGCACGCATGCACATCGTCACATAGCGCCTTCCCGCCGCCTGCACATAGACCTCGCGCCCGGCGGCAAAGCCCATCTGCGCCAGCCCCGCGCGCAGCAGCGGCAGGTCGGTGTTGGCCTGCACGATCAGCGCGGCCTGTCCGATGCGGTCGCAGCCCGCGCGGACAATCGAAAGGATCGTCTCCGCGCCCATGCCCGCCAGCACGATCGCGTCCACCGGCGCGTCGATGGCCGCCAGCCCATCCGCGACGGCAAAGCGAACGCGCTCCGTGAGTCCGCGTTTTGCCATCAGCCGCCGCGCCTTACCCAGCGACGGCGCGCTCACGTCGCAGGCGAGCGCGGTCATCTGCGGGCAGGTTTCCAGCAGATACGCCGTCAGGTAGCCGTGGTCACAGCCCACGTCTGCCACGCAGGGATGTGCCTTCTCCTCGACGGCCTGCATCGCCAGCTCCGCAATCGCCATGAGCCGCGCGTCCAGCGCAATCGGTTCTGCCATCGGCTTCCTCTCCTCCCGCCTGTACATGCAAAAACGAGACTGTCAGACAAATCCCGAGCATTCCAGAATACATCTTTTCTAAGAATAATCGGCTTTTTGAGTTTGGGGCTCTGCCCCAACGCCCCGCCAAAGGGCTTCCCGATCGCCCTTTGGAAGTCTTCGGGCGAAAACTCTTAGTTTGTTTTGGAATGCCTGGATTCTAAGTCTGACAGCCCCGTCGTCAACCTTTATTCGAGATAATCCTTGAGCTTCTTGCTGCGGCTCGGGTGGCGCAGCTTGCGCAGGGCCTTCGCCTCGATCTGACGGATGCGCTCGCGCGTCACGTTGAACTCCTGGCCGACCTCCTCCAGCGTGCGCTGGCGGCCGTCCTCCAGGCCAAAGCGCAGCGAGAGCACCTTCTTCTCGCGCGGGGTCAGCGTGTCGAGCACGCTCATCAGCTGCTCCTTCATCAGCGTGAAGGACGCGGCCTCGGCGGGCGGCGGCGCGTCGTCGTCCTGGATGAAGTCGCCCAGGTGGGAGTCCTCCTCCTCGCCGATCGGCGTCTCCAGGGAGACCGGCTCCTGCGCGATCTTCACGATCTCACGCACCTTCTCCACGCTGATGCCCATCGCCTCGGCGATCTCCTCCGGCTGCGGCTCGCGGCCCTTCTCCTGCAGGAGCTGGCGACTGACGCGGATGAGCTTGTTGATCGTCTCGACCATATGCACCGGGATGCGGATGGTACGCGCCTGATCGGCGATGGCGCGGGTGATCGCCTGACGGATCCACCACGTCGCGTAGGTCGAGAACTTGAAGCCCTTGGTGTAGTCAAACTTTTCCACAGCCTTGATCAGGCCCAGGTTGCCCTCCTGAATCAGGTCGAGGAAGAGCATGCCGCGGCCCACGTAGCGCTTGGCGATGGAGACGACCAGGCGCAGGTTCGCCTCGGCCAGCTTCTTCTTCGCCGCCTCGGCCTCCTCGCCGCCCTCGAGCATCTTCTTGGCGATCTCGATCTCCTCGTCCGCGGTCAGCAGCGGTACCTTGCCGATCTCCTTGAGGTACATGCGCACCGGATCGTCGATACTGATGCCCTCGGGCACGGAAAGGTCGATGTCCGTGCCGGTGATCTCCGGCACGACGGACGCCGCCTCGTCCTCAGAGGCGTTGACCACGTTGATGCCCTCTGCCTCCAGCGTTTCAAAGACCGCATCAATCGCATCCGCGTCAATATCCAGTTCGCTGAGCTTGTTCATCACGTCCTGATAGGTGAGCATCTTCTTCTCGTTCTTGGCCAGATCGAGAATCTCCTTCACCTTTTGCTGAGCCTGCTCGCGTGTCAATGCCATTCAGACGTCATTCCTTTCTACCGGCTGTCTGTCTTTCCTTCATCAGTTCCTGTATCTTCAAAAGCGTGCTGCGCTTGTCCTCTCCGCGTTGCTGCGCCATCTCCTGCTGGAGCGCCGCAATCCGCTCGTCGATGCGCTTTTTATGCAGGATGCGCAGACAGTCGCCCGTCATGCGCAGATCCTCCTCGCCGCGCGCCCCGCTGTCCTGCATGAGCACGCTGGCCGCGCGCGCGCGCTGCGTCTCGTCGGTCATCTCCTCCAGAATCGCGCCCGGCGTCATGCCGCCCAGCAGCTTTTCCGCCAGCGCCCTGCGCTCCGGGGAGATAAAGTCGTCCGCGGTCACCGTGCCCGCTTCCACGCGCCCCTCGCTGAGCAGCTGGAGCAGACGCTTTTCGGCGGCGGCGGTTTCCGTGTCCACGCCCTCGTTTTTTTCCTCCAAAGGACGCGCCGCATGCCGGTACATCGGCTGGCGCTCCTTTTCGATCATTTCCGTGCGTCCGATCTGCGCGAGCAGCACCTCGCGGGTGAAGCCCGTGGCCACCATCAGACGCTTGACATGGTTTTCAAGCTCCACCGGCTCGCGCACCTTGGCCAGGTGCTTCGAGCATGCGATGGCGTATGCCGTCCTGCCCTCCTGCGTGGAGAGGTCGAAGTTGTTCATCTCCTGCTTCATGCGGTAGGTGGTCGCGTCCATCGGCTCGAGCGCCTCAAAGCCGGAGAGTCCCTTCGCCCGGATGAACTCATCGGGGTCCATGCCGTCCGGAAAGTCGAGCACCCGCGCCCGCACGCCCTCCTGATCGAAGATGTCCAGCGCGCGCAGAATCGCATGCTGTCCGGCCGCGTCGCCGTCGTAGGATACCCAGATTTCCGGCGCATAGCGCTTGAGCAGACGTGCCTGCTCGAGGGTGAGCGCCGTACCCAGCGTCGCACAGACGCCAACGACGCCGCACTGCACCAGCGCGACCACGTCCATATAGCCCTCGACGAGGATCACGCGCCTCAGGCCCCGCTGTTTCTTGAGCAGATTGGCCGCGAAAACGCCCAGGCGCTTGTTGAACACCGGGGTATCACCCGTGTTGAGGTACTTGGGCTTCGCGTCGCCCAGCGAGCGCCCGCCAAAGCCCAGCACATGCCCCTGCGCGTCGATGATCGGGAAGATCGCCCGCTGGCGGAACATGTCGTAGATCCGCCCCTCGCGCCGCACGGAGATGCCCGCGCTGACCAGCTCGTCCTCGGTAAAGCCCTGCGAGAGCAGCTCTCGCGTCGCGCCGTCGCTGCGGGCGGGCGTGGAGCCGAGGCCGAAGACGCGGATGGTCGGGTCATCGACGCCGCGCCCGTGCAGGTAATCGAGCACCTGCGCGTTCTCCGGCTTCCAGAGCTGGCTGTGGAAGAACCGCGCGCACTGGCGGTTCGCCTCGTAGAGCCGTTCCTTTTCGCTCCGGCTGACGACATCCTCGCGCCCGCCGACCATCTCCGGCAGGTCCATATGCACCTGCTCCGCGAGCAGCTTCACCGCGTCGCGGAACTCGAGGTGCTCCATCTCCATGACAAAATTGATCGCGCTGCCGCCCGCGTGGCAGCCGAAGCAGTAATACATCTGCCGCTGCGGGTTGACGGAAAAGGAGGCCGTCTTTTCTCCGTGGAAGGGACAAAGTCCCCAGTAGCGCCCGCCCTTGGGGGTCAGCTGCACATACCGGGAGACGACCTGCACGATGTCGGCGCGGTCGCGCAGCTCATCGAGCCATGCTTGAGGAAACCTGCCCGCCAACGCCATTCACCGTCCTACTCTTTTTCGCCGAATTCTCGCATATTCCTGCATCGTTCATGCAGATTTTTCGCCTGTTCGCCATGGTTTTCACCCAATTCCGTCAAAAAACGGCGGAATAAACAGCTTCTGATACGTTTTGATCGCATAAGCGTCCGTCATGCAGGCCACATAGTCGCACACGGCGCGCTGCGTGCCCTCGCGGAAGCCGATCTCCAGATACTCGTTGGGCAGCTGCTGGGGATGCTCCATGTAGAAGCCCACCAGCTCGGTGATGATGTGCTTCGTCTTGCGGCACTCGCTGGCCGCCCAGTCGCGCGAGTACACGCGCTCAAACATGAACGTGCGCAGCTCCATCAGCGCGTCCCAGACGTCCGGCTCCATCGCCACCTCGTCCCTGTCCATCGAGTTGCGCACCACGCTCTCGATCATCGTGCCCACGCGCGCCCCGTGCGTCTGCCCGAGGCGGCGGATGGCGTGCGCGGGAAGCTCCTCCTCGCGCAGCACGCCCGCGCGCAGCGAATCGTCGATGTCGTGGTTGATGTAGGCGATGCGGTCGGCCAGGTGCACGCAGCAGCCCTCGAGCGTCTGCGGGCGCACCTTGCCGGAGTGATGCTCGATGCCGTCGCGAACCTCCCAGGTGAGGTTGAGGCCATCGCCGCCGTTTTCCAGCACCTCGACGACGCGCCGGCTCTGCACGCGGTGCTCGAAGCCGCCCTCGATGATGTGATCGAGCGCGTCCTCGCCGGCGTGTCCGAACGGCGTATGCCCGAGGTCGTGCCCCATGGCGATGGCCTCGGCCAGGTCCTCGTTGAGCCGCAGCGCGCGGGAGAGCGTGCGGGCCACCTGTGTGACCTCCAGCGTATGCGTCAGGCGCGTGCGGTAGTGATCGCCCTGCGGCGAGAGGAAGACCTGCGTCTTGCCCTTGAGCCGCCGGAAGGACTTGCAGTGGAGGATGCGGTCGCGGTCGCGCTGGAACTCGGTGCGCATGTCGTCCGGGGAAATGGGCCGCTCCCGGCCCTTCGTCCCGCTGCTGAGCGTCGCAAACGGGCTGAGCGTTTCCCGCTCCTGCATTTCCAGCCGTTCCCTGATCGTCATGCCGTCGCCTCCCTTGCCATTTGAAATGTCCTGCTATCAGAAATTCGACACTTTTTTCGAAAAGCCTTTATTCCGGAGAAAAAAGGCGGGCTGTGCCCGCCGCCGCCTCCGAAAGACAAAGCGCGCTCCGCTTCTCTGTGCCCGCAG
>CAMENN010000038.1 GCA_945928315.1 uncultured Clostridia bacterium | reverse complement strand
GGCTCGACTACGACAGCGAGGGCCTGCTGCTGCTGACCAACGACGGCGAGCTGGCCCAGCGCCTGACGCACCCGAGCTGCGAGGTGGACAAGGTGTACCTGGCGCGCGTGTCCGGCAACCCGACCAATGAGGAGATCGAGAAGCTGCGCCGGGGTGTGTTCATGGAGGGCGACGAGCGCAGGACGTATCCCGCGCAGGTGCGCGTGGTGCGCGACGAGAGCCTGTTTTCCGACATCCTGGTCACCATCCATGAGGGACGCAACCGGCAGGTGCGCCGGATGTTTGACGCGGTGGGGCACAAGGTGCTGCTGCTGCGCAGGGTGCGCTTCGGGCCGCTGGAGCTGGGCGACCTGAAGCGCGGCCAGTGGCGGGAGCTGACGCAGGAGGAAATCGCCCGGCTTCGGGCGCTGTAAATGCGGGGCGCTGTGACGCAGAGAGGAACACTATGAAGAGCGATTTGACCTGTCCCGTTGAGGTGGTGCGCGTATCCATCCGCGAGGAGGAGCCTGCGCAGAAGCCGGAGAGCGGGCAGGAGGACGGACAGATCGTCTGTGAGATCGAGTTTGCGAATCTGAGCGAAAAGGAAACCGCGAGCATCCAGATGAACATCATCTGCTTCGATGCGGACGATGCGCGCCTGGGCGGGCGCCTTGTGCGCGCCACGGCGGTGGGCGAGCCGCGCGGGCGCTTTACCGGTGTGTTCATGCCCGAGCATGTGGCGGGCACGGCGCGCGTGGAAGCGTCGGTGGAGAAGGTCTGGTTCAAGGACGGCGTCGTCTGGCGCCGTGAGGAGCGCAACGTGCGCGAATACACGCCCAATCAGCTCCCGGAGGGACGGGAGCTCGACCGGCTGCGCGCCGTCGCCGGGCCGGACGCCGCGGGCTACGCGCGCGAGGACGACATCGTCTGGATGTGCGTCTGCGGGCGCGCCAACCGCACGAGCGACGACCGCTGCATGCGCTGCCGCCGCGAGCGCGCGCAGGTGCTGGAGAAGTATTCCTTCGCCGCGATCGACTCGACCGTGGGCCGCAAGGAGCGCACGCTGGAGGAGCAGACAAAGAAGAACCTGCAAAAGAGCAGCGAGCAGACCGTACGCGAGGTGAGCCGCGAGCAGAAGAAGCTCAAAAAGCGCCATCGCCGCGTGAAGCTCGTCATCGCGCTGCTCGTCGTGGTGGCCGCCGGGCTGGCGCTGCTGCGCTGGGGATTGCCCTATGGTGCGAACCGCGCCGCGGCGTGGAAGCTCGAACAGGGGCTGGCCGCCGACGCGAAGGCGCTCTACGACTGGGTGGATGCCTACTGGCCGGACTTCGGCGGCGCGCACATGCTGGCCCAGCAGGCCGAGCAGGTGATCGTCGAGGGGCTGATCGGAGCAAATACGGACGAGACGCTCGCCGAGGCGGCCCGCCGCGCGCAGGTGCTGGAGACGCAGGACGCGGATGCGCTGTATGAAAAGGCCGTCATCGCCCGGTCACAGCTCGCCTGGGACCGGGGCGACACCGCCGGCGCGGAGACGCTGCTTGACGGCATGACGGACAGCCGGGATGCGCAGGAGATGCTCGCCGCGCTGCGCTACGAGATTGGCCGGACGGCGATGAACCGGCTTGACTACAAGACGGCCATCGCCTACTTCGGACTGCTGGGCGAATATGGCGACGCACAGTCGCTGCGCAGCGAGTGCATCTACCGCTACGGCCGTCAGCTGATGCGCGAGGGCAAGTATGAGGAGGCCAGCGCGCAGCTGATGCTGGTGCCGGACGAGTCGGACGCGCTGGCGCTGGTTCGCCAGTGCCGCTACGCCATCGCGCTGGCGGCGCAGGAGGACGGCGATTATGAGGCAGCTGCGGAGGCGTTCGAGAGTCTCGGCGTCTATGAGGAGGCCGAGACGCGCGCGAAGGTCTGCCGCTATGAGGCGGGCATGGCCGCGCTGAGCGTCGGCGACCTGGAAAAGGCGGCCGCGCAGCTGGAAAAGGCGGAGGATTACGAGGACGCCGCGCAGCGCTGGAGCGATGCGGTGTTCACGCTGGGCTCCGCGGCGCTCTCGGAGGGGCGCTATGCCGAGGCGGTTGCCTGGCTGGAAAAGCTGGAGCGGACCCGGGACGTCACCGAGGCGCTCAACGAGGCGATCTATGCCTACGCGCAGGAGCTGGAGGAGAAGGGCATGGCCGAGGAGGCCGCCATCCAGTACGGCGCGGCGGGCGACTACAGGGACGCCGCATCGCGCGCCAACGAGCTGGTCTACGCCATCGCCGTCTCGGAGATGGCGGATGCGCCGGCATCCGCGCTCAGCCGGTTCGAGTCGCTGGGCAGCTACCGCGACGCGAAGGACATGGCGAACGCCTGCCGCTATGCGATTGCGCAGCAGCGCTATGCCGACGCGCAGTATGAGACGGCCATGGCGCTCTTTGAGGCGCTGGGCGATTACGAGGACGCGCAGGCGCAGGCCCGGCGCAGCCGCTATGCCTACGCCGGACAGCTCTATGACGACGGGCAGTACGCGGAGGCAGCCGCGCAGTACGAGGCGTGCGGCGCCTACCTGAACGCCGAGGACCGCGCGATGCGCGCGCACTACGAGGCCGCTGCGGCGCTGGAGAGCGCGGGCGAGTACGAGGCGGCGGCGGAGGCGTTTGCGGCGCTGGGCAGCTATGAGGACGCGAAGCTGCGCGTCACGCAGAACGAGGACAGCTGGCTGCGGAGCCTGTACAACAGCGCGCAGCTGGACATGGGGCTGGGCGATTACGACAGCGTGATCGCGACGCTCGAGGGCGTCTGGGACGGCGAGCTGCCCGAGCGCTACGCGGCCATGCGAAGCATGTACGAGGAGGCGTGCCTGACGCGCGCGGACGAGCTGATCGCGGCCAACCGCCCGCTCGACGCGCTGCCCGTGCTGGAGCGCATCCCGGACAACGCGACGGCCAAGAAGCGGCTCGACGCCTATGTGTATCAGATCATCGGCCGCTGGAAGGACAGGAATGGCCGCGAGTTCACGTTCCGCCGCGACGGCTCCTGCACCATCGACGGCGAGGAGATGTACTTCGGCGGCAGGAACTACGATCTCTATCTCGGCGGGGAGCCGTATCCGACGAAGGCGGCCTACGGCATCGTCTCACTCAAGAAGGGCGTGCTGACAATCCGCAGCAAGGAGACGGGCAAGGATACCCGCCTGACCTACCTGGGCGAGCCGGCGGAGGCCGCGCCGGAGGAGACTGTGCCGGAGGAGACGGCTGAAACCGGAGAATAAGACGACATGAAGCTTTTGGATTTTATGAGGCGTCGCAGGGACGTCGTGATCATCGCCGCCGCGCTGCTGGCGGCGCTCGGGCTGTATCTTATCTCGGTGCTGGCGCCCTCCTCCGCCGCGACGACTGTGGTCGTCACCGTCGGCGGGCAGGAGGTGCTGCGCCGCCCGCTCTCCGTGAACGCGGAATACAGCGTGCCGCTTTCGGACGGCGACGTGAACGTCATCTGCGTGGAGAACAGCGAGGTCTACATGAAGGAGGCCAACTGCCGCGACGGGCTGTGCCTGCGCCAGGGCAGGCTGCGCAACCAGGCGGGGACGATCGTCTGCCTGCCGCACGAGGTCGTCGTGAAGCTCACGGGCGGCGCTCAGGAAGCGGACGATGGCCTCGACGTGATCATACAGTGAGGATTTGCGATGAAAAACCCGATTGCCCGCTGGGCGGAGGATGCACGCAGTCGTCCCTCTGATCGCTACGTCGATACCTGCGACGGTCTGCGCGCCATCGCCGTGCTGATCATCGGCTGGTTCCACATCTGGCAGCAGTCCTGGCTCTATCCGGAGCTGACGGTGCTGGGCCGGACGATCAGCTTTGATCCGCTGGTGCGCTCAGGCTACATCTTTGTGGACATGATGATTCTCATCAGCGGCTTTTGCCTGTATCTGCCGTGGGCGCGCCTGCGCATGGACGGCGGCACGCGCCCGGATGCGCTGAGCTTCTACGCCCGCCGCCTGATGCGGATCCACCCGTCCTACCTGCTGTGCGTGTTGGTGATGCTGATCGTGGCGCTCGCGCGCGGGGCTTACTTTGCCGCCGGGCATCTGCGCGTCGATCTGCTCTCGCACCTAACGTACACGCACACGTTCTTCTATCAGGCGTATTATGCGACCAATCTGGGCGGTTCGCTTTGGACGCTGGCGATTGAGATGCAGTTCTACCTGCTCTTTCCGCTGATCGCGCGCGCGTTCACGAAGCGCCCGCTGCTCACCTTCGCCGGCATGTGTGCGGTCTCTCTGGCCTTCCGCGCGTGGGTCCGGGGGAATGTGACGGACTACTCGATGTTCTTCAATCAGCTCCCGGCGTATCTCGACGTGTACGCCTGCGGCATGGCGGCGGCGCTCATCCATGTGCGCCTCTCCCGCTGCCGCCACAACGCGCTGACGCGCGTGGCATGCACGGCGCTCTCGCTGCTCGCTGTGGCGCTGCTGTGGCAGGTCTGCCGCGGGCAGGCGCGCTGCTCCGGCACGGAGGCCATGCAGCTCGGGCAGATGGCCCGCCGCCCCGCGATGGGGCTGCTGTGCGGCCTGCTCGTCGTCGCCAGCGCGAACAGCGGGCTCGTGCTGCGCAGGCTCATCGCCAATCCGCTGACGAAGTTCATCTCGTCCATCTCGCTGCAGTTCTACATCTGGCATCAGACGCTGGCCGTCTGGTTCGCGCAGCTGCGCATCATCCCCAGCGAATACGAATATCCGAACTACGCGGGCGATCACCCGTGGCAGCTTGCCTTCACGGCGCTGTGCTTTCTGGGGGCCATCGCCATCAGCGCGCTGCTGACCTACGGCTTTGAGCGGCCCGTCGCGCGCGCGCTTTCGCGCCGCTGGGACCGCCTGCGCGGAAAACGAACATAATTGAGGAAAAACCATGCTGCATATCGGCTGTCATCTCTCCTGCTCGAACGGCTATCTGGCCATGGGCGAGCAGGCCGTCTCCCTCGGGGCGGACACATTCCAATTTTTCACCCGCAACCCGCGCGGCGGCGCTGTGAAGCCCTTCGACGTACAGGATGCGCAGGCGCTCGTCGATTTTCTGGCCGAACACCGCTTTGCGCCGGTGCTCGCGCACGCGCCGTACACGCTCAACGCCTGCGCTGCGGACGAGAAGATCCGCAGCTTTGCCGTGCGCACGATGCGCGAGGACCTCGAGCGGCTGGCGCACATCCCGGGCGCGATGCTCAACTTTCATCCGGGCAGCCATGTGAAGCAGGGCGCGGAGGTCGGCATTGCGCTCATCGCGAAGATGCTCGACGAGGTCTATACGCCCGAGCTGCCCACGACCGTGCTGCTGGAGACCATGGCGGGCAAGGGCAGCGAGGTCGGCCGCAGCTTTGGGGAGCTGCGCGCGATCATGGACGCGGCGAAGGCGGGCGACCGCCTCGGCGTGTGTCTGGACACCTGCCACGTCTACGACGCGGGCTACGACATCGTCGGCGACCTCGAAGGCGTGCTGGCGGAATTCGACCGCGAGATCGGCCTTGACCGCCTGCGAGCGGTCCACATCAACGACAGCAAGAACCCCATCGGCAGCCACAAGGACCGCCATGAGCGCATCGGCGAGGGGAGCATCGGGCTGGAGGCATTTACGCGGATCATCAACCACCCGGCGCTGCGCCATCTGCCGTTCTACCTGGAGACGCCCAACGAGCTGCCGGGCTATGCTCAGGAGATCGCGCTGCTGCGCGGATGCTATCAGGAGGCGTGAGCATGAAGGACATACAGACGGTAGGCATCGTCGGACTGGGCGCGCTGGGCGTGCTGTTCGGCTCGCGGCTGCTTGCGGGCGGCGCGGATGTGCGCGTCATCGCGGACGAGGAGCGGGCTGCGCGCTATCGCCGGGAGGGTGTGACGGCCAACGGCGTGCTTGTCACGTTCACCTATGTGACGCCGCAGGAGGCACAGCCGGTCGATCTGCTGATATTCGCCACGAAGGCGGGCGGTCTGGCGGGCGCGATGGAGACGGCCGCGCCGTTCGTCGGCCCGGACACGCTGATGCTCTCCGTGCTCAACGGCATCATCAGCGAGGAGGAGATCGCCGCGCGATTTGGCGGGACAAACGTGCTCTACGCGACGGCGCAGGGCATGGACGCCGTCCGGGAGGGCAACGCGCTCACCTGCGCGCACCCGGGCGTGATCGTGCTGGGCGAGAAGGCGCCGGGGCCGGTTTCCGCGCGCGTGCAGGCTGTGGCGGACTATCTGAACGGGCACGGCGTCTGCGCGCAGCCGGCGGAGGACATGGTGCGCCGCCAGTGGGGCAAGCTGATGCTCAACGTGGGCGTCAATCAGGCGGTCATGGTGTTCGAGGGCGACTACGGCACGGTGCAGCGTCCGGGCAGGCCGCGCGAGGTGATGCTCGGCGCGATGCGCGAGGTGCAGGCGCTCTCCCGGCTGGAGGGCTATCCCATCCCGGACGAGGAATTCGATGGCTGGGTGAAGCTTGTGGATTCGCTTTCACCTACGGGCAAGCCGAGCATGCGCCAGGACGGCGAGGCGCACCGCAGCAGCGAGGTCGAGCTGTTCGCGGGCACGATCGTGCGCCTGGCGCAGCGCCACGGCCTCGATGTGCCGGTGAACCGCTGGCTCTATGAGACGGTGAAGCGGATGGAAGCGGCATACTGACGCAGAAGCGGGAAAAAAACCCCGCTTTTTCTTTTGCAGCCGGGCAGATTAGCCATACGCTGACGATGCATACTCCGCCTTCTGTGAACATATACATGGAGACATGAACACGGATTCGCCGCATGGACGGCGGGAATGGAGGAGCACATGATTGAGCGGTTTCCCGTATACTTTGCACCCAGCTCGGACGAGCGCCTGGTGAGCGTCTATCTGCCGCAGGGCTACGATGAGCGCAGGGAGTCGTATCCGGTGATGTATATGTTCGACGGTCAGAACGCCTTCGAGGACGACAGCGCCAGCTACGGCCGGTCGTGGCGGCTGCATGAGTTTCTGGACGGCTGGTGCAAGGGGATGATCATCGTGGGCCTGCAGAGCAGCCAGGAGGGCGACAGGCGGCTGGCCGAGTACTGTCCGTATCACCTCGCGCCGCGCAGTTGGGAGGGGCTGCGCGGGCGGGGCCGGGCGACGATGGAGTTCATCGCGGGCACGCTCAAGCCGATGATCGACGAACGCTACCGCACGATGCCGCAGCGCGCCTGCACGGGTGTCATCGGCGGGTCGCTGGGCGCGCTGATGAGTCTGTATGCGGTCACGGCGTTCGGCGACGTGTTTTCGAAGGCGGCATGCGTGTCGCCGTCGGTGAACATGTGCTACGGACAGCTCTATGCGCAGCTGCGCGACACGCCCATCGATCCGGACACGCGCGTGTACCTCTCCTGGGGCGAGAACGAGGCGCGCGACAAGCGGACGCTCGCGCACATGACGCAGCAGAATCTGGCACTGTGCAATCTGCTGATGGCGAGGCAGGCGCGCGTGCTGCCGTTTTTGCAGGAGGAGGGGCGGCACTGCGAGGAGGACTGGAGCCGGCAGGCCGGCGAGTTCATGCGCTTCCTGTGGCTGGAATGAGTCGGCGCTGCAAATCTGCTTGATATTGAGATGCGAGCAATCAGAGGCGGTCTTCGGCCCGCCTTTTTTGCGTCCTTCTGACAGGATTTGCGCGCCACGCGGCGAAACAATCCATAGAATCCACATTCAGGAGGCGGACACCATGGATTTTCTGGCCCAGGCAAAGGCATACGACGCGCCGCTGCGCGCGTTTTTTGAGGATCTGCACAGGCATCCGGAGCCCTCGCATCACGAGGTGCGCACCAACGCCCGCGTGCGCGAGGCGCTTGCGCGCGAGGGCATAGAGCTGCTGTGCCCGGCGGAGAACATCACCATCGCGGTCATCCGCGGCGCGAGGCCCGGCAGGACCGTCGGACTGCGCTTTGACACGGACTGCCTGCAGATGCAGGAGCTGACCGACCTGCCCTACAGGTCGGAGACGGACGGGCTGATGCACGGCTGCGGACACGACGCCCACACGGCCGTCGGCGTGTTTGTCAGCCGCCTGCTGGCGGACAACCGCGACAGCCTCTGCGGCACCTACAAGGTGATCTTCCAGCCGGCGGAGGAGGGCGAGCGCGGCGCGGACGAGGTCATTGCCACGGGGCTGGTCGATGACTGCGACGCGTTCTTCGGCCTGCATGTCTGGAGCCTGTATGAGACGGGCTCGCTGCATGCCACGCCCGGCGGCGTCTGTGCCGAGCCGGACATGTTCAAGGTGACGATTCACGGCAAGGGAGGACATGGCGCGACGCCGGAGCTGTGCGTCGATGCGATCGCCGCGGGCGCTGCGGTCGTGCAGTCGCTTCAGCACATCCCTGCGCGGTTCATCTCGCCCATGCAGAGCGTGGTTGTGACCATCGGCTCGTTCCATGCGGGCACGCGCTGCAACATCATTGCGCAGGACGCCGTGCTCGAGGGCACGCTGCGCGCGTTCGACGACGACGTCCACCACACGCTCGTTGAGGCGTTCCGGCGGATCATCACGCAGGTGAGCGAAGCGCACGGCTGCACGGCTGACATCGAGATCAACGAGATCGCGGGCGTGACGTACAACGACGCGGGCCTTTGCCGCATCGCCAACGAGGCCGCCGCGCAGCTCGTCCCGCCGGAGAAGATTCAGCCGCAGGAGCCGAGCATGCTCGGCGACGACTTCGCGCAGTACCGCGCCATCGCGCCCTGCTGCTATGTGCAGGTGGGCATGTGGAACGAGGCGAAGAGATGCTGTCACGCGCACCACAACGGCCTGTTCAAGGTGGATGAGGATGTGCTGCCGCTGGCCTGCGCCTGGATGGCGATGTGCGCCAGCCGCGCCGCGGAGGCGTGAGATGCAGACGACGCTTTGCTACCTGAGCACGGGCGGACGCACGCTCATGCTCCACCGGGTGAAGAAGAAAAACGACGTCAACCGCGACAAGTGGATCGGCATCGGCGGCAAGCTCGAGCACGGCGAGAGCCCGGAGGAGTGCATGCTGCGCGAGTTTGGCGAGGAGACGGGGCTGACGCCGACCGGATGGCGCTATCGCGGGCTGGTGACGTTCGTTTCGCAGGACTGGTGCGAGTACATGCACCTGTTCACGGCGACGGGCTTTGAGGGCACGCTGCGCGAGTGCGACGAGGGCACGCTCGAGTGGGTGCCCGACGGGCAGGTGGAGCGCCTGCCGATCTGGGCGGGCGACCGGGTGTTCCTGCGCCTGCTGCGCGAGCGGGAGACGTTCTTTTCGCTCAAGCTCGTCTATGACGGCGAGCGGCTCGCCGCGGCGAAGCTGGACGGGCAGGACTTCCCCGTTTGAGGGACTGCGCAGGACGATGACATGCAAAGGGGGCAGGCGGATGGACTTTGAACGCGCGCGCCGCTTCATCTTCCGCAATGCGCGGCCGCTCGACTTCGCGCGCTGGCGGTTCGCGTTTGAGGGCGGCAGCCGGGAGGACGTGCTCGCGGCGCTGGCGGCATACCAGAACGGGGACGGCGGCTTCGGGCATGGCCTCGAGGCGGACTGCCTGAACCCGAACTCGACGCCGCTACAGACTTGGACGGCGACACAGATCCTCAGCGAGATTGGCATGGAGGACGCGGAGCATCCGCTCGTGCGGGGCATCCTGCGCTACCTCGAAACGACGCCGGACTTCGACGGGCACAGGTGGGCCGGGCTGTCGGGCGTGCGCAGCAACGACGATTACCCGCACGCGCCGTGGTGGAGCTACGCGCCGGAGGAGCTGCCGGACTACAACCCGACGGCGAGTCTGGCGGGCTTCATCCTGCGCTTTGCCCCGCAGGACAGCGCGCTTTACGCGACGGCTGTGCGCGTCGCGCGGGAGGCGGTGGACTGGCTCTCTGCCCACGCGCCGATCGAGTCCATGCACACGGCGGCGTGCTTCGTCCCGCTCCATGATTCGCTGGCGGCGTGCGGCGCGACGGACGTTGTGGACATGGCGGCGCTGCGCACGCTGCTGAGCGGGCAGATTGCACATGTGCTCACGAAGGACACGTCCGTCTGGGCGACAGAGTATGTGTGCAAGCCGTCGCTGTTCATTTCGTCGAAGGAGAGCGCGTTCTATCCGGAGAACCGGGCGCTGTGCGCGGCGGAGTGCGCGTTCATCGAAGAAACGCAGCAGGAGGACGGCGCCTTCGCGATCACCTGGGACTGGGGGGCGTATCCGCAGGACTGGCCCATCAGCCGCAACTGGTGGAAGGCGGATGCCGTCATCAGAAACGCGCGCTTCTGCCGGGCGATGCGGGAATAGCGCCGTATGCCATTGGGTGCAGACAGAAGGGGCTGTCAGGCTAAGAATCCTTACAATCCAAGCAAAACGAAGAGGGTTTGCGCCCGAAGGTTTCCAAAGGGCGATCGGAAAGCCCTTTGGCGGGGCGGAGGTCGCAGAGACCCAAGCTTAAAAAGCCAGTTAACCTTAGAAAATTGCTTGATGGATTGTTCGGAATTAGCCTGACAGCCCCTTTTCTCAGTGTATGCTGTCGGTCTGTGCCGCTGTATCGCCGGACGTCGGCACCATCAGCGCTCCGGCGGTGTGCAGCGTGAAGGAGAACGCACTGCCCTCGCCAAGCGTGCTGGTGACGGTCATCTCCTCGCCGAGGTTCTTCATGATCTCGTAGGCGATGGCCAGCCCGAGGCCCGTCCCGCGGCTGTGGTGGGATTTGTCCGCCTTGTAGAAGCGGTCAAAGACGTGCGGAAGGTCCTCCGGCCCGATGCCGATGCCCGTGTCGCGCACGGTGACGCGCACCACGCCGCCCTCCTGCGCCGCGCTGAGGGTGACGGTGCCGCCCTCCGGCGTGTACTTGAAGGCGTTGTCCAGCAGCGCGATGAGCACCTGCTGCGTGCGGTCCGGGTTGCCCGTCACCTGCGGCAGGCTGTCCGGCACGTCGTAGATGAACGTCTGCTGGTAGTCCTCCGCGTAGGCGGAATACGTCTCGTGGATGATCGAGAGCAGCGGCAGCGGCGAGAACACGCTGCGGGTGAGCGAGGCGGTGCCGCTCTGCAGGCGGGAGAGCTCCAGCATGTCGCTCACCAGCCGGGACAGACGCATCGTCTCGCGCAGCACGACCTCGTAGGTCTGCTGCTTCTGCTCCTCGGTCTTGATCAGACCGTCGCGCAGCGGCTCCAGCAGCGCGCGCATGGCGGTCAGCGGCGTGCGCAGCTCGTGGGAGACGTTGGCGACGTAGTCACGGCGGGTCTGCTCCAGGCGCTCGGCGCTGGTGACGTCCGAGAGGATGCCGACACAGCCCGCGCCTGTGCCGTCCTTCTGCTGCAGCGGCGCGATGGACACGCGCAGCGCCAGCTCGCGCACCCAGATGGTGCGCAGCACCGGCTCGCCGCTCTCCAGCGATTCATCGAACATCGCGTAGACGTCCGGCGCGGCGGCGCGCACATCGGCGACGTCCTGCGGCAGGGAGAGCAGGCGGGAGACGGCCGGGTTGATGAGCGTCGTCTGCCCCTGCGCGTCCACGGCGATGATGCCCTCGGAGAGGCCGTTGATCAGGCTCTGCAGGCGGTTGCGCTCGACCTCCAGCGAGGAGATCGTCTGTCCCAGCTCGCGGGAGAGGTAGTTGAGTGCGCCGCCCAACTCGCCGATCTCGTCATGCGCGTGCTCCTCGGCGCGTACGGTCAGGTCGCCGCCGGCCATCGTCAGCGCGACGGAGCGCATGTTGCGCAGCGGGCGGGACATGCGCGAGGCCAGGAAGAAGACGACCGGCAGCATCAGCAGCGCGACGGCGATGAGGGAGAAGGAGATCGTGTTGTTCAGGGCCTGCATGCCGCTGAGAATCTCGGTCATCGACTGGGCCATGAACACCGCGCCGACGACCTGCCCGAAAAAGGTGATGGGCACCGCGACGGCCACGAGGCTGCCGTTGATGACCTCCTCGGTGGTGGTCTCGCCCTCCTCGCTCTCCGGCGCGATGCCGCGCAGCGCGCTGTCGATCGTGGTGGCGCGCCTGTCCGTCTCCGTCGCGCTCTCGCTGTTCAGGTCCTTGAGCGCGCCGATGTGTGTGGCGACCTCGCCGGCAAGCACGGTGGAGAGCATTGAATCGCTCAGGCTCGCGGGGAGCTTGCCCACGCGCCGCCCGTCGATCTGCTGCGTGCGGATGAGCGTGTCGCCGTGCGCGTCCACGACCCAGACCGTCGCCTCCCACTGGGAGGTGCTGCGGCCGATGAGCGGCACCAGATAGCTGGAGGAGATCTCGCCGCGCAGCGTGCTGCTGATGTAGCCGGAGATGATCTGCCCCTTGGCGGTCAGGTCGTCGATCTTGTCCTGCGCGAACAGGCGCGGGGAGATGACGTTGTAGATGCCCAGAATCAGCAGCGCGAAGAGGAGAATCGCGCCGTAGGTCAGCATGAGAAAGCGGCGCAGAAAGGCGCTGTGCTTCATGCCATCGCCTCGAATTTGTAGCCCACGCCGTAGACGGTGATGATGTCCCAGGCCCGGCCCATCTCATCGCAGGCGAGCTTCTGGCGCAGGCGCTTGATGTGGGTATCGACGGTGCGCGTGTCGCCGAAGAAGTCGTAGCCCCAGATGCGCGAGAGGATCTGCTCGCGGTCGAACACGCGGCCCGGATGGCTGGCCAGCAGGTAGAGTAGCTCGACCTCGCGCGGCGTGCAGGCGATGCTCTGTCCGCCGAGCTTGACGCTGTAGCGCTCGGGCTGAATCTCCAGGCTGCCGTAGGTCAGCGTGGTCAGCTTCTCCTCCTGCACGGCCTCCGGTGCGCTGGCGGTGCGCCGCAGCACCGCCTTGATGCGGGAGATCACCTCGCGCGGGCTGAACGGCTTGACGATGTAGTCGTCCGCGCCCATTTCAAGGCCCAGAATCCGGTCGATTTCCTCGCCGCGGGCCGTGAGCATGATGATGGGCAGCTGGCTCGTGCGCCGCACGGCCTGGCAGACCTCCATGCCCGTCATGCCGGGCATCATCTGGTCGAGGAGCATCAGGTCGTAGTGCTCCCGGGCGATCATGTCGAGCGCCTGCTTGCCGTCGTAGGCGGAATCGTGCAGGAACTCCTCGTTGTCCAGATACAGGGAAAGCGACTGATGGACGATCGGGTCGTCGTCGCAGATCAGAATGCGCGTGGACTTGCTCATAGCGTTTCACCTCAATGTGGAATCAACCCGGAGGAAGCCGGGCTGATTGCAGTATAGCGCGGATGTTTGGCAGCAATGTGGCATCAGCGCGGCAGAATTACACCACCGGCAGCGCGCTCAGGCGGATGACGGCGCGCGCATACGGGACGAGGCGCACCGGGAAGGCCTCGCCCTGCGCGTCGCGGGGGAGGGCGAGCGGCGGCTGATCGCAGCTCGGCCCGCGCATGCCCCAGCCGGGCAGGGCGACCGCACGGGTGACGATGACCACGCCGTCCTCCGTCTCCTCGGCCTCCATCGCTGCGCCGGAGACGAGCGCCAGCCCGAACTGCTCCGCGGCGGCGAGCAGCGCATAACCCTCCTCGCTCGTGCCGCCGCGCGTCTCGGGCGCATAGCCAAAGCGCAGCGGGCCGCGGGCGACGCACACCGCCTGATGATAGCATGGGATGCGCGCGGGCTGCATCGGCAGGGTGAGCAGCACCTCGTCGCCGTCGTTCCATTCGCGGTTGAGGGTCAGCATCTCGCCCTCCTTCGCCGGGAGAATCTCACCGCCGACCGCCGCCGTTGCGCCCTTGCTCCACTGCGGGATGCGCAGGGAGAGCGGGAAGGCGACGGGCGCGCTCGTGCTGACGGTGATGCGCACGCTGCCGTCGGTGGGGTAGCGGCTCTCGACCGCAATGCGTACGCTGGCGCCGCCCAGGCGGTAGCGCACCGTGCAGGGCGCGTAGCCCATCGCACACAGGCCGTCGTCGCGGGTGAGCATCCACTGGTGCTGGTAAAAGCGCGGCCACGCGGCCAGCAGCGCGCAGAGCGCGTCGCCGTCCTCGCAGGTGAACAGGTTGGCGCTGTCGGGCATGAACGGGAAGCGCAGCTCGCGGGAGAGCAGCGTCTGGTTCGCCTGCTGCACGGCCTGCACGCCGCGCCCGTCCGGGGCAAAGGCGGCGTCCACCGCGTTGTACATGACGGTTTCCAGCTCGTCCGCGCCGTGCTCGCCGCCCGGGCAGGCGAGCAGCGTCTCCAGCGACGCGGCCATCTCGCACGCGGTCAGGCTGCTCACGCCGCGGCTGGGGCTGGTGCCCGCCAGCAGCGGGTCTGCCGTGAACGCCCCGGCGACGGAGCCGTGCGCCTTGCCGATGCGCGCCAGGCCCGCCTCCGCGGCGGAAAGCTGCTTGCCGGAGCCGGTGATCACGCCGCTGAGCGCGCAGGCGCGCAGGCCCTCGGCGAGGTTCGCGCCGTTGGCGGTGCGCATCAGGTGGTGGTGGTAGCCCGTTTCGTCCTCCTGCTCGAGCGCCGCAAGCAGCGCCTCGGCGGAGAGTGTGCGGGAGATCGGCGTGCGGTAGGGGAAGGCATGCATGAGCGTGGTGTAGTCCGCGCCCTGGCGGATGAGCAGCATCAGCACGGAGAGAATCGCCTTCTGGCCCGTCACGTTGTAGAGAAACACGCCGCACTCGAGCGTGTCTGCGATGTGCATGGCGTCCTCCGGGGAGAGCGGCCGCTCTGCCAGCGACTCCTGCAGGTGCTTCATGTAGCGCAGCATGAACGTGAGCAGGCGCTTTTCGCCGCTCATGGTGTAGGCCCAGGTGAGCGCGCGCAGCATGCGGCCGCGGGCGGCGAAGGTTTCCGCCGGGGCGAAGGAGCCGTCCTCGCGCTGGGCGTCGGTGACGCGCAGGGCCAGGGAGAGCGCCTGACGGCGAAGCTCCTCGTCGCCGAGCTGAGCGCCGGTGAGCAGCATGGCCTCCAGTAGGTTGGGCGCGCGCAGGCCGCCGGTCAGCGTGCCGCCGAAGAAGTCGCTCTGCTCCCCGGCCTCCGGGAAGAGCGACGCGCAGCGGGAAAGCAGCCCCGCGCGCAGGGCGAGCAGGCGCTCGCGGGACGCGCCCTGTGCGGTGACGGCGCCCGCGGGCAGCGGGGCAAAGCGGCCCGGCGCCAGCGGCGCGCGGGAAAAGAACGTGCGGGTCATCATGGAAAAAGCCTCCTTCGGGCATTGCATGTCAGCAGGAGGGCGCGCAAAAGCGGGCCCTCTAATTGGTATGTATAGTTTACAATATCGGGCATCGGACGTCAACAGCCAATCGCGGTGCGGGGCGGCTGACCGGAGAAAAAAATCTGCCGGCTTCGTGGAAGGTGCCCGCAAAAGCGCCAAAAAAGTGTTGAAAATGACGGGAGAATAAGGTACAATCAAATGGAAAAAAGTCAATCAACAGGGAAGGAGCCTGCTCATGGAAAAACCCGTCAAGAAGCGCGATACCCGACTGAAAATTCTGCTCGATGATCCGAGCCTTGCCCCCTATGAGGGCGATCTGAACGCGCGCGTGCAGCGCTACAAGGCCAGAAAGAAGCAGCTGCTTGCGCCCGGGCAGACCCTGTCCGAGTTTGCCAGCGGCCATCTCTACTACGGCTTCCACAAGGAGAAGGGCGGCTGGGTCTACCGCGAGTGGGCGCCCGGCGCTACGGCGATGCACCTGGTCGGCGATTTCAACAACTGGAACCGCGAGAGCCACCCGATGACCAGCCTGGGCAACGGCGACTGGGAGATCCACATTCCCGGCGTGCGCACGCTGCGCCACCTCTCCCGGGTGAAGGTGTGCGTCACCAGCCCGCGCGGCACCGAGGACCGCATCCCGCTCTACGCGACCTATGTCACGCAGGACAAGACAACCAACAGCTTCAGCGCGACCATCTGGAACCCGCGCAAGACCTTCGAGTGGACGGACGAAAAGTTCCGCCCGAAGAAGAACGTGCCCCCGCTCATCTATGAGGCGCACGTCGGCATGGCGACCGAGGAGGAGCGCGTGGGCACCTACCTCGAGTTCATGCGCGACATGCTCCCGCGCATCAAGCGCGACGGCTACAACACCGTGCAGCTGATGGCGATCATGGAGCACCCGTACTACGCGTCCTTCGGCTATCAGGTGTCGAACTTCTTCGCGGCGTCCTCCTGGTACGGCACGCCCGACGACCTCAAGGCGCTCATCAACGAGGCGCACCGCCTCGGCCTGTCCGTGCTGCTGGACATCGTCCATTCCCACGCGGTCAAGAACACCGCCGAGGGCATCAACTGCTTCGACGGCACCGAGTACCAGTTCTTCCACAGCGGCGCGAAGGGCGATCATCCCGCCTGGGGCAGCAAGTGCTTCGATTACAGCCGCACCGGCGTGCTGCACTTCCTGCTCTCCAACGTCAGGTTCTGGCTCGAGGAGTATCATTTCGACGGCTTCCGCTTCGACGGCGTGACCAGCATGCTCTATCACGATCATGGCTTGGGCACCGCATTTGTGAGCCCCGCGCAGTACTTCTCTATGAACACCGACGTGGACGCCGTGACCTACCTCATGCTGGCCTCCGACCTGGCGCGTGAGGTCAAGAAGGACTGCGTGCTCATCGCCGAGGACATGAGCGCCATGCCGGGCATGTGCCGGCCCATCAAGGACGGCGGCATTGGCTTTGATTACCGCCTGAGCATGGGCCTGCCGGACTTCTTCATCAAGACGATCAAGGAGAAGCAGGACGGCCATTGGGAAATCAGCAAGCTCTACTGGGAGCTCATCGCGCGCCGCCCGGGCGAGAAGGTCATCGCCTACGCCGAGTCGCACGATCAGGCGCTCGTCGGCGACAAGACGATCATGTTCCGCCTCGCCGACAAGGAGATGTACTGGGGCATGGACCGCGCTGACCCGAACGTGCTCGTCGAGCGCGCGGTCGCGCTGCACAAGATGATCCGCCTGGTCACCATCGGCGGCGGCGGAGAGGGCTACCTCAACTTCATGGGCAACGAGTTCGGCCATCCCGAGTGGATCGACTTTCCGCGCGAGGGCAACGGCTGGAGCTTCAAGCATGCGCGCAGGCTCTGGTCCCTGGCCGACAACGGCTTCCTGCGCTATGAGCTGCTGGGCAACTTCGACAAGGCCATGGTCGGGCTGATCAAGAAGTACGACGTGCTCGACGGCGGCATGCCCTACTGCATGCGCCAGCACGAGGCCGACCAGATCCTCGTCTTCGAGAAGCAGGGCTGCATCTTCGCCTTCAACTTCCATCCGACGAACTCCCAGCCCGGCCTGTTCATCAACGCCCGCGAGCATGGCGACTATCAGGTCATCCTCTCCAGCGACGACAAGTGCTTCGGCGGCTATGACCGCATCGACAAGAGCGTCGTCTACCATACCTGGTCCCATGACCCGCAGCTGGGCGACGGCTTCGCCATCTACCTGCCGGCGCGCACCGCGGTCGTGCTGCGGAAGGTGGAGGAAAAGAAGTAATACTCATTCTCGTCTAAACCGGCATCATGCCGGTTTAGACGCAAAACAGTATAAAGTCGCATTCATCAGGCCGTCCGGCGCTTGCCGGGCGGCCCTTTTCGTGCTACAATAGACGGGATTTCGGAAGAAGGGGGGATGCGCATGGCATCGACCGTCCTGCTGCTGGGCGACATCACCGGAAAGAGCCGCGTCGCCGTGCGGATGATGACGGCGGCGCTCGAGGCGCGCGGGCATGAGGTGCTCAGCCTGCCGACGGCGCTCATCTCCAATACGCTGAACCTCGGACAGGCACAGATCCTCGATACGACCGGTTATCTGCTCGATGCGCTCAGAACTTGGGAAGACCTGGGCGTGACATATGACTTCCTGTGCATCGGCTATGTCACCGGGCTGGCGCAGGCCCAAAGGCTCGCGGAGATTGCCGACGCGGCGAGAGCGCGCAGCGTGCCGGTGCTTGTCGATCCCATCCTCGGCGACAACGGCCAGAAATATCGTTCCGTTACCGATGAGCAGGCGGAGGGCATGCGGCTGCTCTGCCGTCACGCCGATCTCATCACGCCCAACCTGACCGAGGCGCGCCTGCTCGCCGGAGCAGACCTGCCTGCGCAGCAGCTCGCGGAAAGGCTCGGCGAGGGCGTGCGCAGCGTGCTCATCACCAGCTGTCCCGGCGACGGTGCCGCGCAGGGCGCCATCATCGGCATCGACCACACCACCGGCGGGTGCGTCGATGTCCGCTATGAGGCCGTCCCGGGCCATCACTTCGGCACCGGCGACCTGTTCAGCGCGCTGCTCACCGATGAACTTCTGCGCGGTCAGTCGCTCGCGGATGCCGCTCATGAAGCCGCGCAGGGCGTGCTGAGCGCCATCCTCACCGCCCCAAACACATCCGTTTCCAAAAAGAACGAGTAAATCCCGTTCTTTTTTGTTATCCTGAGAAACCGGAAACCTGCTGCCCGCCCGTTCACAAAAAAACCGCCAGGCATTCGCGGAGGGCTCTCTGCCCGAACGCGACGGGATAAACCCACGAAAGCGGCAACGCGCGCAACCGCGTATTCGAGGGCCCTCCGCCCGAAGAATGCGTCTTGAAGCAAGCGCGAAGCGAAGGAAAAGAGGGTGAAACCCTCCTATTCCTATTGACGAAGTGGGAGATCGGTGGTATACTGGGCAAGGCTCAGACAGAGAACGGAGGAAGGACCTATGATGATCTCCACCAAGGGACGCTACGCCCTGCGGATCATGATTGATCTGGCGCAGCACGACTCGGATACGCCCGTCAGCGTGCGCGAAATCGCATTCCGGCAGGATATTTCCGGGAAGTATATGGAGCAGATCATCGGTGTGCTCACCCGCGCGGGCCTGCTTCGCAGCGTGCGCGGCGCACAGGGCGGCTATCACCTCATGCGCCCCGCCCGGGAAATCACCGTCGGCATGATCCTGCGCGCGACCGAGGGCGACCTCGCTCCCGCGGAGTGCGTCAGCCGCGATGTGCCCTGCGGCCGCTCCGGCGAATGCTCCACACGCCTCGTGCTCGAAAAGGTCTATGGCGCCATTAACGGCGTCATCGACCACGTCACGCTCGATGAGCTCGTCCCCGCCCCGCAAACCGTCACCCCTTCTCCGGAACCATAAAACACCCGACTACAGGAAAGAGGCTACCTTTTCATGATCTATCTCGATAATGCCGCTACGACGCGGCTGAGTGAAACGGCCTTTGAGGCCATGCGGCCCTATATGATGGACCAGTTCGCCAATCCTGCCGGCACCTACAGCTTCGCCGCCGGCGCTGCCGCCGCCGTGGAAAAGGCCCGCGAGCAGCTTGCAGCGGTCATCGGCGCCAAAAGCAGCGAAATCTTCTTCACCTCCGGCGGCACCGAAAGCGATAATTGGGCCCTCAAGGGCGTCATGCAGGCCAATGCCGCCAAGGGAAAGCACCTGATCACCTCCGCCATCGAGCATCACGCCATCCTGCATTCTGCCGAGGCGCTCAAAAAGCAGGGCTATGACGTCACCATCCTCCCGGTCGACGGCGACGGCACCGTCGATCTTGACGCGCTGGAGAAGGCCATCCGCCCCGATACCGTGCTCATCTCCGTCATGGCCGCCAATAACGAGATCGGCACGCTCGAGCCGCTCGAGCGCATCGGCGAGATCGCCCATGCCCACGGCGTGCTCTTCCATACCGATGCGGTGCAGGCGTTTTGCCATGTGCCGCTCGACGTCGAGCGCATGCACATCGACCTGCTCTCCGCGAGCGGCCACAAGTTCCATGGGCCCAAGGGCGTCGGCCTGCTCTATGTGCGCAAGGGCGTCAAGATTGCCCCGTTCATGGACGGCGGCGCGCAGGAAAAGAAGCGCCGCGCCGGCACCACCAACGTCCCCGGCATCGTCGGCATGGCCGCCGCAGCCACCGAGGCTGCCGCGCATATGGACGAGATCGCGAAGAAGGAGATCGCCGTGCGCGACCACCTCATTGAGCGCATCGAAAAGGAAATTCCGCACGCCAAGCTCAACGGCCACCGCACGCAGCGCCTGCCCGGCAACGTCAACTTCTGCTTCCGCTTCATCGAGGGCGAAAGCATGCTCATGCTGCTCGACGACAGCGGCGTGTGCGCCTCCAGCGGCTCCGCCTGCACCAGCGGCTCGCTCGATCCGTCCCATGTGCTGCTGGCCATCGGCCTGCCCCATGAGATCGCGCACGGCTCGCTGCGCCTCACCCTCTCCGAGGAGACGACCCTCGCCGACGCGGACTATGTGGTCGATACCCTCAAGGGCATCATCGAGCGCCTGCGCAGCATGTCCCCGCTGTATGAGGACTTTGTCCGCCACGGCGGCCGCTGAGCCGCCCTTTCCAGAACGACCTGAACACGGAGGAATCTGTCATGTATACGGAAAAGGTTATGGACCACTTCATGCATCCGCGCAACGTCGGCGAGATTGAGAACGCCAGCGGCGTGGGCACCGTTGGCAACGCCAAGTGCGGCGACATCATGCGCATCTATCTGGACATCGACGAGAACCAGGTCGTGCGCGACGCGAAGTTCAAGACCTTCGGCTGCGGCGCGGCCATCGCCACCAGCTCCATGGCGACCGAGATGATCATCGGCAAGACCATTCAGGAGGCGCTGGAGGTGACCAACAAGGCGGTCATGGAGGCGCTTGGCGGCCTGCCGCCGGTCAAGGTGCACTGCTCGCTGCTCGCGGAGCAGGCCGTGCACGCAGCCCTGTGGGACTACGCGAAGAAGAACAACATCGTCATCGAGGGCCTCAAGCCGCCGGTCAACGACGTGGACGAGCTCGATCACGACGGGGAAGAGGAATAATAATGATTGCGCTGCTCCATCGCGCTCCGGTCTGTGCCGGAGGGATGGAGCGGCGCTTTTCTGACAGCCTTTGCGGGAGAAGAAGAAAAACAGGCCGCCGTGCAGGGCGACCCGTTCAGAAGCATGGGATGAAAGCGGCAGCCGTCAGGACAGAAGGTCCTCTTTGGAGAGCACACCGACGATCGTGCCGCAGGGGCGGACCTCGCCGTCGATGGGCAGGGACGGCTCAGACGGGTTCAGGCTGATCAGCTCGCCATAGCCCATCAGATGGACAGACCCCGTCCAGCCACGCAGAAACACGCCGGCCTGGCCGGGCTGAGGCGTCTGCCGGGAGACGACGAGCACATCCCCCGCGCGAAAGCGCGGCTCCAGATTGGGGCCGCAGACAGGAAGACCGAAATGCGCGTCCTCGGGGAGTGCGTCCCGCCGGACGAGCGCCGTGCGGAAGCCGTCCGGGCCGAGATAGACGCCCGCGTCGCAGCCCACCGGCTGCATGGCAATGCGCAGATAGGCGACGCTTTCCGAAGCGGGATGCGACTGCTTCTGCGAGCGGCTGCGGCTCTTTTCCTCCTCAAAGACGAGGCGGAGCAGGCGCTGGCTGTCGGGGGAGAACTGGCGGAAGAGCATGATCTGCTCATATTCGCGCGGGGAGACGGTGCACTCCGGCTCGTCCCCCGTCAGACCGAGCAGCTCGTCAGCCGAGGTGCACAGCAGGAGCGCGAGCCGGCGCAGCTTGGGGATGTCCGGCTGACGCTTTCCCGTCTCGTAGCCGCAGTAGGTGCTCTTGGTGATGCCCAGCGAGTCGGCAATCTGCTGCTGCGTCAGACCGATGCATTGTCTGGCCCGCTTCAGGTTTTCACAGAAGCCCATTGGCCCACGCTCCTTTGTATACAAAACATGAGTATCATAATCCTTGATATGTTCAATCATATCATATAGTTGGCAGAGTGTCAACCGGAAATGGGTGATTTGTATAGAATACAAGCGGACTTTCCATGCAGTTGTACTGCTTCCCATTGTATACAGGGTCAATGCAGCCTGACGGGCACCTCCGGAGGAAAATGGACGCGCACTCTTTCGCCGGGCGCCAAAAGATGCTATAATACAGGCGGAATGCGCGGCGGGGGCCGCGCGCAGATCAAGCAAAGGACAGAGGAGGACTCATCATGGAGAGAAAAAATGCCTGGGAGGCCTATGACGAGGCCGGATTGGCCCGGGTTGACGCGTTTGCGCGCGCGTATTGCGATTACCTTGACCATGGAAAGACCGAGCGCGAGTGCGTGAGCACGTCCGTGGAGGCGGCGCAGGCGCGCGGCTTCGCGGATCTTGACGTGCTCGTGCGCGAGGGCGGCGCGCTCAAGGCAGGCGACCGCGTCTACGTCAACTGGATGAACAAGTGCTTCCTGCTCTTTGTGGTGGGCAGCCATCCGCTGGAGGAGGGCATGAACATCCTCGGCGCGCACATCGATTCCCCGCGCCTGGATGTAAAGCAGAACCCGCTGTACGAGGCGGGCGGCCTGGCCTATCTGGATACGCACTACTACGGCGGCATCAAGAAGTACCAGTGGCTGGCGATGCCGCTGGCGCTGCACGGCGTCATCGTGCGCAAGGACGGCACGAAGGTGCGCGTGGCGCTGGGCGAGGCGGACGGCGACCCGGTCTTCTGCATCTCCGACCTGCTGCCGCACCTGGGCAAGGATCAGATGAGCAAGACTGCCGCGGGGGTGATCGAGGGCGACCGGCTCGATCTGATCGTGGGCAGCCGCCCGCTTTCCGGAGAGGAGAAGGAGCCGGTGAAAGCGGCCGTGCTGGGCCTGCTGCGCCAGACGTACGGCGTGGAGGAGGAGGACTTCCTCTCCGCGGAGCTGGAGATCGTTCCGGCGGGCCGCGCCCGCGAGATGGGCTTCGACCGCAGCATGATCCTGGCCTATGGCCACGACGACCGCGTCTGCGCGTATCCGTCGATGGCGGCGGTGCTCGATTACGAGGGCACGCCGGATTACACGCTCTGCTGCGTGCTCACCGACAAGGAGGAGATCGGCAGCGTCGGCGCGACGGGCATGGGCGCGATGTTCTTTGAGAACGCCGTCTCCGAGCTGTACGGTCTCGTGAAGCCCTACAGCGAGCTGGGCGTGCGCCGCATGCTGCAAAACAGCCGCATGCTCTCCAGCGACGTGAGCGCGGCCTTTGACCCGAACTTCGAGGAGGTGTTCGAGAAGAAGAACACCGCGTTCCTCGGGCGCGGCGTGTGCTTCAACAAGTACACGGGCAGCCGCGGCAAGTCCGGCTCCAGCGACGCCAATCCCGAGTACATCGCGCAGCTGCGCCGCATCATGGACGATGCGCAGGTCGCCTACCAGACCTCCGAGCTGGGCCGCGTGGATGCGGGCGGCGGCGGAACCATCGCCTACCTGTGCGCCAAGTACGGCATGAACGTGATCGACTCCGGCGTGCCGGTGCTCTCCATGCACGCGCCGTGGGAGGTCGTCAGCAAGGCCGACCTGTACGAAGCCTACAAGGGCTACTGCGCGTTCCTGCGCGGCGCCGGGCCGGTGGACAGATAAGGATGCAGATCCGGGGTCTCCCGCGCGGAGGCCCCGTTTTTTGTGCGGAAAAGGCACCCTTTTGAGCAGACCTGATGCCGGAAATCCGGCGAATTGCCGCCGCGGGAAGACAAAACGTATATACGTTTGCGGGAAATCCCCCAGATTTCACATAAAAATCCCGGTTCTTTTCATTTTTTATGCGCTTTTTTCCTTGACAATTGTTGACATGAGGGTGTATGATATGCGCATATTTGCAGGAGCGCATTCGCTGACATGCAAATATCAGACAGAAAGGGTGAATATCACATGAAAAAGTGGACTGCACTGTGCCTGGCCCTGGTGCTCGCGCTGTGCTGCTTCGGCCTGGCCGGGGCGGAGGAGCGTTACCTGGGCGTCATGCTCAGCACGAACGTCATGTCCCTGGATACCAACCTCGCCACCGACGGCGAGTCCTTCGAGGTCATCGCCGACTGCATCGACGGCCTCATGCAGATGGATGCCGACGGCGCGGCCATCCCGGCCATCGCCGAAAGCTATGATCTCTCCGAGGACGGCAAGACCTACACCTTCCACCTGCGCGATGCCAAGTGGCAGAACGGCGATCCGGTGACCGCCAACGACTTCGTCTTCGCCTGGCGCCGCATCTGCCAGGAGGCCGGCGAGTACGCTTACCTCTTTGACACCTCCGTCGGCTGCGTGAAGAACGCCGACGCCATCATCTACGAGGGCGCCGACCCGACCACGCTGGGCGTCAGCGCGCCGGACGAGAAGACCTTCGTCGTGGAGCTGGAGGTTCCGGTCTCCTTCTTCCCGTCCCTGATGTACTTCCCGACCTTCTACCCGATCAACGAGGCGTTCTACAACAGCTGCGAGGCGGGCACCTACGGCACCAGCCCGGAGACCTTCCTCTCCAACGGCGCGTTCGTGCTGGAGAGCTACACCCCCGGCACCGCGAACCTGAGCGTCAAGAAGAACCCGGATTACTGGGATGCCGACCGCGTCAAGCTCGCGGGCATCAAGTACCAGGTCGTCGGCTCCTCTGACAACGCCCTGACTGCCTTCAAGACTGGCGCGCTCGACGTGGTCACCATCAGCGGCAACCAGGTGGCCAGCGCCCAGAAGGACGCCAAGCTCGCTGAGAACCTCAAGGTCACCGGCGCGGGCTACCTCTGGTACCTGACCTTCAGCCAGACCGAGAACAACGCCGAGGGCGGCAAGCTGGCCAACGCCAACCTGCGCCTGGCGATCTCCAACTCCATCGACCGTGAGGCCCTCGTGGAGGACTATGTCATGGACGGCTCTCTGGATACCTACACCGCGGTGCCGCCGCAGTTCGCGGCCAGCGCCACCACCGGTGAGGACTTCTCCGCGGATCAGGAGATGTTCGCGGACGTGTGCGGCTACAACCCCGAGAAGGCGCTTGAGTACTACAACGCTGCCATCGAGGAGCTGGGCACCGACACCTTCACCTTCACCATGATCTACGGCAACAACGAGGGCGATGAGGTCGCCAAGGTGGCGCAGGCCATCAAGAGCCAGGTCGAGGAGAACCTCCCGGGCCTGACCATCAACCTGCAGCCGATGACCAAGGCCGAGCGCATCGACAAGATGCAGAACGACAACTACGACGTCGCGCTCACCCGCTGGGGCCCGGACTA
>CAMENN010000037.1 GCA_945928315.1 uncultured Clostridia bacterium | reverse complement strand
GGTTCTGCAGCAGCTCGCCCACGGAGCGCAGGCGGCGGTTGCCCAGGTGGTCGATGTCATCGGTGGTGCCCACGCCGTAGGGCAGGTTCAGCAGGTAGCTGATGGAGGCCACGATGTCGTCGATGAGGATGTGCTTGGGCATGAGCTCGGAGAGGTTCGCATTGAGCAGGCGGGTCTTCTCCGTCTCGTCCATGTGCTCCTGCTCGGCCGTCTCCAGCAGCTGGCGCAGCGTGGGCAGGTGAACCATCTCGTTGATGCCGGCCTTCTCGACGATCTCCTCCGGCAGCCAGGCCTTCGCGTCCACGAAGTTGTTGCCGATGACGCGGACCACGCGGTCCTCCAGGCGCAGATAGATGTCGTTGACGCCGGCATCCTGGATGCGCTTGGCGAGCGGATCGGTCTTGGAGGCCGGGATGCGCTCGCCGGCGGCGATGAGGACCTCGCCGGTGGCCGGATCGATGATGTCCTGATCGACCACATGGCCGCGGATGCGCGCGGCGATGGCCAGCTTCTTGTTGTACTTGTAGCGGCCCACGCGCATCATGTCGTAGCGCTTGGGATCGAAGAAGGTCGCCCTGAGCAGCTTGTCCGCGGAATCAACCGTGCCGACCTCGCCGGGGCGCAGGCGGCGGTAGATCTCCATCAGGCCGCTCTCGACGCTCTTGACCTCCTGGCCGGAGCGGGTGCGGCGGGTGCCGTCGTCGCCGCCGTCGCGGGCCATGGTCGCGTCGAGCTTCTCGTCGTGGCCGAGCAGGTCGTAGATCTGCTCGTCGGTGCCGTAGCCCAGCGCGCGCAGCAGGCTGGTCACCGGCAGCTTGCGGGCGCGGTCCACGCGCACCCAGATGACGTCGTTGGAGTCGATCTCATACTCCAGCCAGGCGCCGCGGCTCGGGATGACCTGCGTGTCAAACAGGTGCTTGCCGGCCTTGTCGATGCTCTCGCGGTAGTAGACGCCCGGGGAGCGGACGAGCTGGCTGACGATGACGCGCTCACCGCCGTTGATGATGAAGGTGCCGTTCTCGGTCATCAGCGGGAAATCGCCCATGAAGACCTCGGACTCCTTGACCTCGCCCGTCTCGTTATTGGTCAGGCGGACAAGCACCTTGAGCGCGGTGGCGTAGGTCATGTCGCGCTCGCGGCACTCCTCCAGCGTGTTCTTCGGCGTCTTGTCCAGAGAATAATCCACAAACTCAAGCTTCAAGTTGCCGTTGAAATCGTAGATCGGAGACACGTCGTTCAGAACCTCGCGCAGATCCTCCTTGAGGAAGCGCTCATAGGAATTCTTCTGGACCTCGATCAGATCGGGCATTTCCACCACTTCGTCGATGGAGGCAAAGCTCTTGCGGACCCTGCCCTTGCCCATCTGCACGTCGTGTACCCCGACGTATTTCATGATCTCTTCTTCCTCGCGTGCGTCGCGGACGGTAACCATGAATGCCATCACCCCTAACTTGTCTCAGCCTTGCAAAGGATCTATACAGCAACAGGCCTGCCGCTTCAAACTGCCCATTGCAAAACAGCGGGAAGCGGTGTACAATGTAGTGGACGGGGATTGCCAAGTGGGAGGGGCACCCCGCGCCTATTGTGCATACTGATGCAATATAGTATTGTACCCCCTTTTGAAAGCCCTGTCAAGCATTTCTTCTCTTTTTATGTAAAAAAACTTTTGAATTCTGTAATTTTCCGTAATATCTCAGCAGAAAACACGAAGAGCCGGGCGCATGCTCCCGGCTCTTTTTCGCTCCGGTCAGGCGCCCGCGCGCCCGTCCGGCCTCCCCGCCATACATGAAAGCATTTCACGCATGGCGCTCTTTCATGGCTGCTGTTCAAGGACCGCTGCCGCGCCCAGCGCGTAGAGCGTCTGCCCGCCGGCCTCCGTCTCGATCATGTAGATGAAATCCCCGTCGCGCGCGGCGAGGATCGACGTTGCGCCCTCCACGACGCAGAGCGCGTCCATGTCCGCCAGCACATAGCCCGTGATCAGCTGCATCTGCACACCGCTGCCCGTCAGCCGCTCCAGATAGGCCGCGGGAGTCGCGCTCAGCGCACGGGCCGTGCTGCCGTCGGCGAGCGTGTAGCTGCGCGTCACGACGCGGCAGACCGCCCCGCCCACGCGCACATCCTGCGCCGCCGCGCCGGTCTCCTGTGCACAGGCCGGATCGAGCGCCAGCAGCGCCCCGGGGAACAGCGCCTCCACAGGCGTTCCCTCCGCAATCGGGGCGGGCGTCGCCGCGGCGTGCGCCTGCGCGCGCTGCTGCTCCCCCTCCTCCCCGGCGAGCTGGTAGACCATCGTGCCGTAGAACAGCGCGCCGAGCACCAGCGCGCACAGCAGGCCGACTAGCCCCACAAAGACGCCCGACAGGGCGTGTTTTTTTCTCTTGCCGCTCATGGCTCCTCCTCGAAGCAGTCATTCTGCCCTACAGTATACCACAGACGGCGCATTTGCGTCTCCCCTTTTTCAGCCTCCCGTGACGCGTTCCGAGCCGGTTCTCCATATATACTCCACTTACGTCTCTATTTTGTTTCATATTTTTCCAATATTCTCCATTTATATTTCCTATTTGGTTTATTTGCGGTTTTTCGCTCCACTCTCTGTCCATCACGCATGCTCCGCGCGACTCCGACGTCCGGGAGGTTCGAAAACGGCAGTCCCCTGCATCTCCCGAGACGAGCCGGGTTTGCAAGAAGCCCCGCTCCCATGCATTGTCATGAGAGCGGGGCTTTTTCTTCTATAGATGCTGTTATGCAGGCCGGCGCTGCCGCCCTTTCCTCATTCGTCCTGAATCTGATCGACGAACTGGCGGGCGATGCGCGGCGAGCAGCCGTTATGGCTGACCGTCCAGGCGCGGGCGCGCGGCATGAGCATCTCCCAGTCGTACTCAATCCCGCGGGCGTCGAGCAGCGCGCGCACGATGGTGAAGTATTCCTCCTGCGTCGGCGCGGCGAACGTGAGCCGCAGGTCAAAGCGGTCGGCCAGCGAGAACTTCTCCTCGAGCGTGTCGCGCTCGTTGACGTCGTCCTGCCGCTCGGAGAAGCGCTGGCGCACGATGTTGCGCCGGTTGCTCGTCGCGTAGACGACCACGTTCTGCGGCCGGGCCTCCAGGCCGCCCTCCAGCACGGTCTTGAGCGCGGTGTACTCCGGGCAGGAATCGTTGAACGCGAGGTCATCGACGAACACGATGAACTTGCCCGGCTGCTCGCGCAGGATGGAGAAGATGGTGGGCAGGTTGGTCAGCTGGGCCAGCGGCACCTCGACGATGCGCAGGCCGTCGAGCCACATGTTCGTCAGCAGCGCCTTGACCGTGGCGCTCTTGCCGGTGCCCTTGTCGCCGTAGAGCAGGATATTGCCCGCGCGATGCCCGGCGAGCAGGCGCTTTGTGTTCTCCACGAGCACGCCGCGCTCGCGTTCATAGAGGACCATGTCCTCCAGCCGGATGGGATCGGGCTCGCGGATGCCGCGCAGGCCGAGCGGATGCGCCTCGCTGACGCCGACCCAGGTGCTGCCGGGGCAGCTGGCGAACAGGCCGCTGCCGTGCTTGCGGAAGAACGCGGCGACGAGCTTGGCGCCGCTCTCGCTGAGCATCTCCGGGCTGACGCGCGGATCGAAGTCCACGCGGTTGCGCGCGGGCTCCCACATGGGCAGGCGCGCGGCGACCTTGCCGGACATGCCGGCGCGCTGGCACAGCAGCAGGAACATGGCCGGCTCGATGGACGTGAGGCAGCCGAGCGCCCGCAGGTCATGGGAGAGCGCGCTGATCACGCTGTAGGGCAGCTGCTCGGCATCGGTGCGCGCGCACATCTGTGCAACGGGGCTTTCCCCGAAGAGCACGGCGGTCAGCGCGGTGCGGGCGAAGCCGTCTCGTCCGGCTGCGGACTCGCGCAGCCAGGCGTTATAGACCTCGCAGTAGGCATAGGTCAGCTCGCCCTCGCTGACGTTCTCATCGGCGCAGTCGCACACGAGCCGGTAGAGCGCCGCGAGCGCCGGCTGCTCCATCACATGGCGCAGCACCGTCATGCACTCGATATCCAGAATCAGTTCACGCAGGTCATGAATGTCCATCGTATCTCTCCTTCGGAGCATCCTGCCGGCAGACGAGCCGGGTTTTGCTTTTGAAAAAGACCTTTTCATCGCGCGAAGCGAAGAAGGGTCAAGGGGCTAAGCCCCTTGCAGGGTTTGGGGCAGCGCCCCAAGCAGGTTTGGGCGGCAGCCCAAGACAATAAAAGAAATGCAGTTTCAGAGCAGGCTGCGAAGCAGCCTACGATTGAAACGGGTTTGATCTGTTCCGATGCTTGGGCTAACAGCGGCACAAAGCCACCCGGTCACGGCCGGAATTGTCGCCTTCGGCTCCGCTCCGGCCTGCGTTTCGGGCCGCTTCGCGGTGGGGGACGATGGGGGATTGCATCCCCCATACCCCCGGCCTGAGGGACATTGTCCCTCAGACTCCCTTCCCCGCTTCGCGCGGCTTCAAGTCACTTTTCTTACATCCGCTCCGGGGCCTCGACGCCGATCAGGTACAGGCCGGTTTTGATCACGTCGCGCACGGCCGCGGTCAGGTTCACGCGCGCGGCGGTGCCCGCCGGGTCGTCCTCCTCCATGATCCGGTGCTCGAAATAGTACTTGTTGTAGGCCTGCGCCAGCGACGTCGTGTGGCGCGTGATCATCGACGGCTCGTTCGCGTCCATCGCCTTGCGCACGATCTCCGGGAAGCGCGAGAGCAGCATCAGCACGTCGCTCGCCTCGTCGTCGCACAGCACGCTGTAATCCGGCGCGATGCCCGTCAGGTCGGGCGCCTTGCGCAGCACGGAGCAGCAGCGCGCGTGCGTATACTGCACATACGGGCCGGTCTCGCCGTCGAAGTTGAGCGCCCGCTCCCAGCGGAAGTCGATGTCCTTGTTGCGGTCATTGTGCAGGTCGAAGTACACGACCGCGCCAACGCCGACCTGCCGGGCGACCTCGTCCTTGTTGGGCAGGTTCGGGCTCTTCTCCTCGATGATCTCGCGTGCCTTCTCGACGGCCTTGTTCAGCAGGTCCTCGAGGTAGACGACATAGCCCTCGCGCGTGGAGAGCGCACGGCCCTCGTAGGAGACCATGCCGAAGGAGACGTGCTCCATGCCCTTGTACCAGTCGTGGCCCATCAGCTCCATGATCTTGAAGAGCTGCCTGAAGTGCAGATTCTGCTGATAGGCGACGACGTAGAGGCACTTGTCAAAGTGATAGGTGTTGTGGCGGTAGAACGCCGCGGCGAGGTCGCGGGTGATGTAGAGCGTCGCGCCGTCGCTGCGCAGCACGATGGCCGGGGGCATGCCGTAGTCGTCCAGCATGACGACCTCCGCGCCCTGCGACTTGGTGAGCAGGCCCTTCTCGCGCAGCTCATCGACAACGGGCTGCATCTTGTCGTTGTAGAAGCTCTCGCCCGCGTAGGAATCGAACGTCACGCCCAGCAGGTCATAGACGCGCTGGGTATCCTTGAGCGTGACCTCCTTGAACCAGGTGAAGATCTCCATGGCCTCGGGGTCGCCGTCCTCGATCCTCTTGAACCAGGCGCGGCCCTCGTCCTCGAGCGCCGGGTCCTTCTCCGCCTCCTGATGGAAGCGGACATACAGATCGACCATCGCCTGCACGCCGCCCTGCTCGACCTGCTCGCGGCTGCCCCACTTCTTGTAGGCGCAGATCATCTTGCCGAACTGGGTGCCCCAGTCGCCGAGGTGGTTGATGCCCACGGTGGTGTAGCCGTTGAAGTCGTAGATGCGGCGGAGGCTGTGGCCGATCATCGTGGTGGACAGGTGGCCGATGTGGAAGCGCTTGGCGATGTTGATGGACGAGTAGTCGAGGCACACGGTCTTGCCCTTGCCCACGTCGCTCGCGCCCCAGCGTCCGGGATGGGCCAGCACGGCCTCGACGATGCCGCGGGCCATGTTGCCGCGCGCGGCGAACACGTTCAGGTAGCCGCCGACGACCTCCACACGGTCGATCTCCTCGCCCGTGACCTGCGCCGCCAGCGCCGCCGCGATAACCGGCGGGGCCTTGCGCAGGGTCTTCGAGAGCCGGAAGCAGGGCAGCGCATAGTCGCCCATCTTCTTCTCCGGTGGGATCTCCAGCATCGCCGCCACGCCCGCGGCGTCAAGGCCGCAATCTCCAAAGCACGCCGCAGCCGCATCGGCGATGCGTCCGGCGATGATCTGCTTCATATCCATCAGGGTTTCCTCTCCTCTTGCAATCAGTTTCATCCTATTGTAACAGAACCGCGCGCGCATGGCAAGCCGCCGCAAACGTCAACCGAGAAAAATTCTTCGGTTGACATCTTGTCCGTCCTGTGGTATGCTCTTACAGTCAACTTTTCAAATCAAATAAGTTTACACGAAAGGGAGCCTTCCGATGAAAAACCGTTCCGCATTTACACTCCATCTCGTCATGGCAGCGCTGTTCGCCGCGCTGACCGCTGTCTGCTCGCAGATTCAGATCCCCCTGCCGATGGTGCCGATCAACCTGGCGCTCTTCGCGGTGCACCTTGCCGGCGCACTGCTGGGCGCGAAGTGGGGCGCGCTCTCGATAACCGCCTATGCGCTGCTGGGTGTGGTCGGCGCGCCGGTGTTTGCCGGCTTCTCAAGCGGCCCGGCGGTGCTCTTCGGCAAGACCGGCGGCTACATCCTGGGCTATATTCTCTGCGCGCTGCTGGTGGGCCTGCTCTCCCGGCGCATCGGCTTCAACGCGAAGGGCCTGGTGATTGCGATGGTCGTGGGCGTGGCAGCGTGCTACATCTTCGGCACGATCTGGTTCATGGCCATCACCGGGATGAATCTGCAGCTGAGCCTGACCTACTGCGTGCTGCCGTTCCTGCCGGGCGACGCGGTGAAGATCGCTCTGGCGACGTTCCTCGCGCTGCGCCTGCGCAAGCCGCTGCAGTCGATGGGCATCGCGATGGAATAAAAAGCAGCAAAGATCAGCGCGAAGCGAAGAAGGGAGTCTGAGGGATAATATCCCTCAGGCAGGGGTTTGGGGGCGACGCCCCCAACGTCCCCCCGTTCCCCGAAAAAACAAAGAGAAAAGTCCAGCCTCAGAGCAAGCCGCCCTGCGGCCTACGACTCCGCCGGGTCGGTTGCGCAAAGCCCTTTTTCCTCCGCGGCCCGCTTCCGTTCCCCGTTTTTCTTCTCCCGTTTCCCACGTTTCCTCCCCATAAAACACGACCCTCCGCCACCAAAGCGGAGGGTCGTATACTGTCAGGGATTCAGTCGATTCGGCCCGCGGAAGATGAACATGGCCTCCTTGATGGTCATGCCCAGCAGCAGCATCGTCAGGCGATCGACGCCCAGACCGAAGCCGCCGTGCGGCGGGCAGCCGTACTTGAAGAACTCGGTGTAGAACTTCACATCCTCGCCCAGGCCCTTCTCCTCCGCCTGCGCGCAGAGCTGCTCGTAGCGGTGCTCGCGCTGCGCGCCGGTGGTGATCTCCACGCCGCGCCAGATCAGGTCGTAGCCCTGCGGCACGCCGTTCTCGTCGCGCATGTGGTAGAACGCGCGCTTCTCCGCGCTGTAATCGGTGATGAAGAGGAACTCGTGGCCGTACTTCTTCTGCACCCAGTCGAAGGACAGATGCTCGGCCTCGGTGGTCAGGTCGCCCTTCTCGCTCTCCGGCACCTTGTAGCCGTACTCGCGCTCGAGCTCGTCGTACAGGTCGGCCAGCTTGATCTCCGGGAACGGCAGCGTCGGGACGACGACCGGCGTGCCGAACATCTCCTCGATCTCCTTGCCGTAGGCCTCCTTGACCTGCGCGAGGGCGTAGGTCAGCAGCTCCGCCTCCAGCTTCATCACGTCGCGGAAGGACTCGATGAAGCTGAACTCCAGGTCAAAGCCGGTGAACTCGGTGGTGTGCTTGCTGGTGAAGCTCTTCTCCGCGCGGAAGACCGGGCCAACCTCGAAGATGCGCTCGAAGCCGGAGGCCATGGCCATCTGCTTGTAGAACTGCGGGCTCTGGGCGAGGTAGGCGTTGCGGTCGAAGTACTTGACCTCGAACACGTCCGCGCCGGACTCGCTGGCCGCGCCGATGAGCTTCGGGGTGTGAATCTCCATGAAATTGCGCTGGCGCAGGAAATCGCGCATCGCGCCGACGAGCACGGTCTGCACCTTGAAGAGCATCTGGTTCTTGTCGGTGCGCAGGTCGATCCAGCGGTAGTCGATGCGCTGGTCGATGGAGGAGCGCTCGTGGCCCTTGCGCGCCTCACGGTCGATGGGCAGCGGCGCCGCCAGCGACTCGATGGTGATCTTCTTCGGATAGATCTCCACGCCGCCAAGCTTCACATACTCGCTCTCGACGGCCTTGCCCTCGACGGTGATGACGGAATCGGGCGTGAGCTGGTTGACGGCGTTGTCAAGCGCCTCGTCCTCGCCCTTTTCCACGGTGATCTGCACCCGGCCGGTAATATCCTTGAGCACGATGAAGGCCATCTTGCTCTTATTGCGGATGGTGTCCACAAAGCCGCAGACCTTGATCTGCTCCGCGCCGCGGACGTCCCTGGCATACGTTCTTTCCATAGCTGATTCCCTCCGTTATGTTCGATCATACAGGATTATTATACCTGCATTTTGGCGCAAATCAAGTCCCCAGCGCGGATTCCGGACGATTTTGCCGCGAAAAGTTGCGCCGCGGCGGCGATTTTTCCGCCGTACAGGCCCTGTGGATGGGATTGACAATTGATGGCGCGCATAGTATAATATCACCTGTGCACGCGCTCGTAGCTCAGTTGGATAGAGCGTCAGACTCCGACTCTGAAGGCCGCACGTTCGAATCGTGTCGGGCGCACCACGAAAAAAGCCTTGATTTCACTCAAGAAATCGAGGCTTTCTTTTTATGTGTCGATAACAGATTTCCAGCGTTTGGGGACTGTTTTGGGGACTACACGTCTTAAAACCCACGGTTTCCGGGTGCTCCGCCCCCGCTTACTGCTCGACGCTGGCAAGCCATTGTTCAGCCTCCGGGTCGTTCTCCAGCAGCCATACACGCAGCCTGGCAAGCATCTGCGGGACGTCCTCGCCGAGGTTGTCCCTGTACACCTCCGGGCGGCGCAACCTGTCCTCGTAGCCGTCCCGCTGCCACTTGATGTCGTTCATCCACTGCGTGTCGATCACGGGCACGGGGTGACCGCAGGGGCGCTTCACGCTGCCGGTGACGCGGTACGTTCTGCCGTTGAACTCGATGAGCTGGCGAGCCGTGCGGCGTTCAGCGGGAATGAGACTCCCGACAAACTGACGCAGCGTCATCATCAGACCGCCTCCTTCCTGTCGCGCTGGAGGTCGCGCAGGGTGCAGGCGACAACCGCCAGATGATGGACGAGGTCGACGTCCTTCAGGTCTTCAAGACAACGCAGGATGAACTCCCGCTCTTCGCTTGAACTCATAAAAACCTCCTTGATGAAGGGGCGGCTCCGTGGTATACTGGAGCCGTCCCCGGTTCGTGATGGTTTCGGGGTGCGTGCCGCCGGGGGTGCCTGCCCTCAGCGGCTTTTTCATGCGGCGTTGCGCAGCGCGTACTTGCACAGGCCGACGGTCTTGCCGTCCAGCACGGCCACGCCCAGCCGGTCACAGGGGGCCAGAAGCGCAGCGCGCAGGTGCTCGACCTTGTGCTGCTCGTGGATGTCGGAAAGGCCCGCGCGCATCGCCTTGACGATGTAGGACGTGATGCCGGCGCGCTCGCTCTCGACGTTGAAGGTGTAGAGCTTCACGCCCTTCGCCTCGCCCCATGCCAGCCGCAGCGCGGTCATGAGGGTGAAGCCGCGCTCACGATGCAGCGCCCACGCGCGGCGCATGATCTGACGCAGGTTGTATCTCATGATTCCATCCTCCATTGATTGCCAAGACTGAGCATTGACTCCAGAGTGCCGACTGGATCGGCGTCCATTCTCAGCATATGCGCAGCATGGGCGAGGTTCGGATACTGATTCTGACCGTTGACGTCAGGCAAGGCGCGGCGCATGATGTAGAAGATCTTCAAGACAGCGTCAGCATCGGTCATTTTCCAGATGTCGCGGAAGATCAGCGCTTGACACACGCGGAGAACATCGTCCACGTTCTGCCTGACCTCGTCTGTTAATTCGTTCATGGGTTCACCTTCTTTCTGATTGGATGGTTCCGGGGAGCGCCGCCCACCGTGAGAGAGGGCCGAATACGCGGCTTGAGACGGGCTGCGCGTTCGGGATGGGCAAATGATCGACCGGAGCGGTGGAGCCGCTGGAAATCACGTCGCTAACGAGGTCCGCGGCGCTCAGAATTGATTCTGTCTAGCGCGTCACTGTGAGACTGACGGTAAACCTCGCTCACCGGTTTCCCGAAACGGACATACCGCTTGTCGCAGAGGGTGTATCGCTTCGCGCCGTACGTCTCATCCGACCGGGTGCAGGCGTACACCTGCGGGTGATCGGCTGCGAGCTTGTCCAGCCTGCGGATGACGGCGGGGTCGGCGGTGTCGATGACGACCGACTTCTCCGCCATGTTCCAGCGGATAAGCGTTTCCCGCTCCTCCCTGCTGAGGGCGTATGCCATGGGGCTTCACCTCCTTTCCTGCGGATGGGCCACGCTCAGCGGCGGCGGGCGCGCTCCCAGCAGATCGCATCCCACTCCCCGCACGGGGTCAGCGCGGCGGGGCGGCGGCGCCTTTCCGCCTCCAGCTCAGCGTCCGTCATGCGGGCGAGAAGCAGCTTGTAATCGCTCAGGCTCATGCAGCTTGGCCTCCTTTCCAAAGCTCAGCAGGAGCGCCGCCCGGCTCGTGCCCTGGCTCCTGTGCTCTCGTGTCGTAGCGGTTGCGTCTCACCGATAGCACCGGGCGGCTTTCCTTTGCTGTGACTATAGTATACTACTAACGTTATTAGTTTTCAATTGTCAAAGGAAACAAACTACTAGCGTTATTATTGTGCATAATGACGTTAGTAGTTTTAGGCGAAATCTGGTAGAATACTGTTGGAGGTGTATGTGATGCCAAAGAAACAGACAGAATGGACACGCGCATACAATGAAAAAGCCTATGACCGACTTGCAATCACCATCCCCAAGGGCCAGAAACAGGCCGTAGAGGCACACGCGCAGGGCAAGGGGCAATCGGTCAACGGGCTGGTGAACGCGCTGCTGCGGGACGATATGGGCCTCACAGAGGACGAATGGAAAAACACAAAGCCGGATGAGGCATGAAAAGAAACCGGCTTGAACGCTTGCAGGATTATGTCATATATGATATAATAGCAGAGAACAGAAGAAGGGAATATGCCCATGAAATGCAAGGTAGACTATTACCGGACAGCGCGCGGCGAGATCCCGGTGAAGGATTTCATCGACGAATTGCCGCCGAAGCTCAAGGCAAAGAACATGCGCGAGCTGATGATGCTGGCGGAGTTCGGCACAGACCTTCCGCAGCCCTACGCCAAACGGCTTCACGGCAAAGACGTTGCGGGCCTGTGGGAGCTGCGCGTCAAGCTCTCTTCAGACATTACACGGGTATTCTACTTCTTCCCGATTGCTGACCGCGTTCTTCTGTTGCATGGATTCGCCAAGAAAAGTGACGAGACGCCGAAGATTGAGCTTGAAACGGCAAAGCGCAGAATGAAGGATGCCATTGAAAGGGGGCTTTAACGTGAGTGATCTTGAAAAGCACCTGTCCGAACTGATGGAGGATCAGGAATTTGCAAACGAATACAACGCGCTGGAGGAGCAGTATTCCTTCGCGCGGCAGGTGATCGAGGCCCGCATCGCCTCCGGCATGACGCAGGCTGAGCTTGCAAAGAAGGTCGGTACATCGCAGGCAAATATCTCCAAGCTGGAGCACGGCACGCTGAATCCGAGCTTTGAAATGGCCAGACGCGTCGCTGCCGGTTTGGGGAAGCGGCTGTGCGTGTCGATGCAGTAACACCCATGCACAACCGTCTGTGTGCATCTGGAAAGCGTATCGACGGCAACAACGAGAAGACAGCAGCCGCCGCGTTCGGCGCCATTTGGAGCCGTTGCGTGCAAAACAAAAGACAGCCCTGAACATTCGCAAGAATGCCGGGGCTGTCTCTGTATCTATACGTTCTTCCTCCTGTGCGGCGCAACGGGTGAAGGGCGGACGCTGGCAAGGCCCGCAGGCCGCGCAGCTTCAGCGGAGCACTCATCATCCGCATTGTACGCAGAGCAGGCCGCAGGGCCAGAGGCGGGCGGCCGCCAACAGGCCCACAGGCTGCGGCGTGCACCCGTTTGACGATTGCACACAGCAGGGCGCAGCGAGCGCCGGGAGCAGGCCGCGGGCGGGAAGACCGGCGAACGGGACAGGGGCCGCGCACAGGCTGGAGGCGTGCATAGTGCGAGGACAAGGCCGCTGGCCCGCACCGGGCGAAACGCCCACGAGACGCGAGCGGCAGGCGCAGCGCCGTGCGGATCGGCAGCAGCGCAGAGCAGGCGGTGCGCCCGCTGGAGGATCGCAGACAGGCAGGAGGGCGCTTCAGCAGCTCGCCGGAGTGCGTGCCAGAGCAGACCGGGCGCGGCTGCGCCGGATGGGCTGCGAGCTGCGCACAGCACAGCGAAGCGCCCGACGGCAGCAGACTGCGCACGAGGCGCGAGGCACAGGCGGAGGCGGGCGGTCGACGAGCGGCACACCGTTCCTCTGCAGACCGACAAAAAAAGAGACGCAGCGAACCGTCGGCGTCAAAGCGCCCGCACAGCAGCCATGCTGCATCTCTTACAGGTCAGAGGCTCAGAACCTGTACGCCGGTTAAGGGGTCCAATTCCCCAGAAGTAGCCTACAGGACGTCCTCACCCATAGTATAAGCGAAATGAGCTTTCCCGTCAACATCAATCTTCTGAGCGACGCCAGATTATGCACGCCGTCGCCACGGAGGGAGCCGGAGGACGGCCAGCGCGCCCACGCTGCACGCTACGGCCGGGTGGAGGGCTCGCTGCTGCCTGCGTCGTGACGTGCTGGAGGTCAAAATCCTGCGGACGAGGGTGGGCGGGTCACCCCGAATCGACCACCGGACGCGGGGCGCTGGGGACGTGGGTCCTAACTTCAACGCAGGAGAGAGACACCCCCCTCCCCCGGCCAGACCCATGCGCCGAGAAGTGAAAATTCTGCTGCAAACAGGGGACGGGTATCCGGAATGAACGACAGCATGTGCAGGCGCACTATGGGATTTCTGCGCATACACCGGGTCCGGCGTCTATTCCTTAATCGTAATGTAGATATAACCGATTGAACAACGATGCAGCGCTGCGAATAAATTGCGGCAAGCAATTTTAGCCTCCACGCGAAAGAGCGAGCGCCCCCTCCCCGGGGCGGGAACAGAAATGGGGCGGCTGTTACCAGTCGTCCCCGACGAGCTTGCGCAGCCGTGCCGCCGCATCGCGGCTGATGCCCACTTCTTCTGCGCACCGGTTCGGATGCCCACAGTCGCCATAGTACCGCAGCAGGTATTCTCTGTTCGCCGCCTGCATCCGTGTCAGTCCGGCGACGATCCGCTCCACCGCCTGCCGGTACCGCTTCCACGCTTCTTCCTGCCTGTCGAATCTGGCCTGCACAGCGTCACGCCGGATCAACCGGTCATCAAGGCCATGCGGCCGCAGCGCCGCCCGGCTGATGCCTGCGCCCGCCCTGTTCTGGCTGCGCTCGCCGATCGTCAGCGCGGCCTTCGCCTTGTCCAGCTCTAGGCCGGTCTGTTCAAGCTGCCCGCGCATCACCCGACATTTGCGCAGGATGGCTTTTTCCTTCTCAGTCAAGACGAAGCACCCGCAGCAGGTCTGAGGACAGTCTTTTCCCGAACTCCTCCCACGGCACGCCACGGGCACCGGCTGAACGCTTTCCGGCCTGAAGCAACGCCTCATACGCCCGCCAGCGCCTGCGCTTCCTCCAGCCTGCCAGCTCCTCCGCAGCACACGTCAACGCCAGACGAACAGCAAGAAGGTCGTCTTTCCCCTGTTCAGGACTCAACCGCGTCATGACCTTCTGGTCACAGCTTCTATCCCCTGCGAACCTGTTCCCCAAATCCCGTTTACCTCCCGCACACGCCGGAATCTCTGCTTGACAGCGTTCTTTCCGTCTGATATACTGACCTTACAGGGCGCCTCTTCCCCTCTTGCCGAGCTTATTACTCGGGAGGGTGAAGGGGCGCCCTTTTCGTTTACAGTTTCAGCAGCTCCGCAAACTCGACGGAAAGCTGTCCCTTGTACTCGCCGAAGTCCGCGCCGCACGCCACAATGTGTGCTTGTGCCGCGCGCATCAGGTGGTTGTGCGTCTTCCAGCTTCGATCCTTGCCGCGCGCACCCTTCGCCTCGCGACGGAGTACGTCAATGCCGCCCTGAATCCGCTCCTGATTGTCCATTCAATCACCCCCTTTCCGATTTCTCAGAAAACAGCATCCGCGAGCCGTCGAAGAGCAGGTCAATCCCACCGCAACGGCCTTGCCGGTTCTTTGCAAGGATGAGCTGCCGCGTGGGCTTCTCCTTCTCGTCCGGCGCATGAAGCAACAGCACCGCATCCGCGTCCTGCTCGATTGAGCCGGATTCCCGCAGATCGGACAGGCGTGGCGCATCGTTTCGCTCACTCGCGCGGCTGAGCTGGCTGGCAGTGAGCACGGGAACGCCCAGCTCCATGGCAAGCAGCTTGAGACCCCGGCTGATGATGCCGACGGCCTCCGTGCGGTTGCCTGCCTTCTGGCCCGGCGTCATAAGCTGGAGGTAATCCATGACGATGAGGTCAAGCCCACCGTTTGCACGCATCCGCAGCGCCTCGCGCCGCACGTCGCGCGGGGTCTGTGCCTGCGTGCCGATGCAGAAACGATCACCCGGCAGAAGGGAAAAGCTCTCCGCTACACGCCCAAGCTCATCATCCGATAGGTTTCGATTGCTGATCCGACCTGCCGGAATCCCGCTCTTTCGGGAAACCATGCGCCCGATAACCTCGGTCGCCGACATTTCCAGAGATACCAGCAGCACACGCCGCCCCGCGTCGATGGCGTTCAACGCCAGATGCAGCAGCAGAGCGCTCTTGCCCACCGAAGGGCGCGCGCCGATGACGATGAGCTTGCCGCCTGCGATGGTCAGCGCGTCGTCAATCCTGCTGAATCCGAAGCGCGTGACCGGCTCGACCGGGCCGCTCGACAAATCCTCGTAGAAGCCGCACAGCGCGTCCACACCGCTCACAGCGCCGCCGGAGGGCAGCGTCCCGGCAAGGGTGTCGAGGCGCGCCCGTGTGCTGTCCAGCAGCTCGCAGAGCGGCTTTTCCGGGTCGGCTGCATCCTTTGCCAGACTGAGCGCTGCATCCCTGACCGCTCGCCGCTGCGCCGCCTCCCGGATGCTCCGCGCGTGCTGGGCAGCGAGAGAGGCTATCGGTGCGGCCTCCTGCGCCAGCTCGACAAGCACGCCAGCGTCGAGGTCAGGGCAGAAGGCCGTCACCGTCACAAGGTCGCAAGCCTGCCCGCGCGCCTCCAGCGTCAGAGCGGCACCAAAGACCCGTGTGCAAAGCGCGTCCGTGAAATCCGCCGCGCGCAGCTCGCTGTCTGTGGCGCGGGTGTCGCCGTTGAGCAGCGCACCGATGAAGGAGCGCTCAAAGCGCGCCGTAGCCGCCGAAGGGGTCTGAACGTCGACCAATCTTGCGATCCTCCTTCCCGCCGTCACGTTTCTCCCACGTCCGCACAGCCGCCTTCCAGTCCCTCATCGGCTGAGAACCCACGCGCCAGCCCTTCGCGGCGTAGAAGTCGCAGAAGGTCTGTGCGTCCACCGTGTTTCCCCGCTCCCGGCAGTAATCCGCAACCTCATCGGCGGAGGGGGGAGAAAAGCGCTTGCGCGCCCTTTTTCTTTCTTTTTCTTCTTTTTCTTCTTCCGTTGTGGTTAGCTGCTGGTTAGTTGCTGGTTGGTTGCTGGTTAAGTTGCTGGTTAACTCATCCGCATCAGACTGGAATTTTTTATAATTTACAACGGTTATCAGGCTGAATTTGTTGGTTGACTTGATGGTGATTTCTCCTGTGTTTTTTAAATGATTCAGCGATGTGCGAATCATCTGTTCAGATAGCCCGGTTTGCACAGACAGTGCTTTGCGACCCGTTACCAATTGCCCACGTTCAATTTTCCTTCCCTTCCACTCGGAAGGGGAAAAATTGGCCATGAGAATCAAATTGACAAACAGCCAGCCTGTCGTCGGATCGTCATGCCACCCCCAGGCTAGCAATGAGCGATGCAGTTTTACATAACCCGCAAGTGGCAAGCCTCATCACCTCGCCGCCCGCTCATCGCTTCCGGCGTGCATCTGCGCCTCCAGCGCGGCGCGGAGAACGTCCACATCCCAGCGCAGAGAGCGACGACGCGAGCCGCGCCCGATCTCCAGCGCCGGATAGCGTCCCTCCTTGAATCCTGCGCGCAGTTCCCATTCCGACAGCCCCACCGCCCGCGCGGCGTCGTGCGTGTTCACGAAGCGACCCATTAAATCCCTCCCTTTTCTCGTTCCGCGACGATCTGGTCAATCGCCGCAAGTACCTTTTCCCGCTCTTCCCCAGCAAGCTCATGACGGAGCTTCCGGGAGAAGGTAAATTCCGACATGCCCAGCCGCTCGGCGACCTGCCACTGACAGACGCCGGCTTCACGGATGGCCTGCTTCAACTGGTTCCCGCACATATGAAGACCTCCTTGCTGTTTTTGCTGTCCTCAGTATATCATCAAACGCAGCGCTTGTCAACCTTTACATCGATTAGTACTTGCATCAGATTACGAGCAATCATAACGTTTTATTAGATGACATAACATATTACCGCAATCCAAATTTTGCTGTTGACTTTGAAACATTTAGACGATATAATTTTATTGATGGAGGTGTATTACATGGCACTCAATGAGAGATTACTCAGTCTCCGTAAAAAAAGGGGGCTTACGCTTCGACAGTTGTCGGAACAAGTCGGAATCACAGCCGCCGCCCTATCCAGTTACGAAAAAGGAGACAAGGAACCTTCCCTTGGATTCTGCATTCGTCTTGCCAATTTCTACGGCGTATCGCTGGACGACCTGTGCGGCCTTACTTCCGGAGCACCTGCCATGTCGGAGAGAGCGTCCAAAGCGGACGTCGCAAGGATGGTCACGGCTCTTTGTGAATGCGGAATACTGATTGATCTAGACCCGACTGAAAAGATCGTCATAAAAGACTGCATTGACAACGGCAGTAAGCATACCTTGGTGGATTTTGAAGGTAAAAACACATCCCATGGAATGCTAATGATGATCGGCGGTGATTGGATATACAGTTTCGCAGAGAAGTACAAGGGCCTTCTCAAGCTGTACTATGACGACGACATCGACAAAGAGGTTCTGCAAGCATGGAAGGAAAAGAAATTCGCCGAGTACGAAGGCGACTTTGATCTGTGCGAAAGCGAAGATATCTTTGACCTGTGAGCCAGACGCCCATACCCGGACGGAGGGATGAAGAATGAACCTCGAAAACCGCGGCAACGGCTCATGGCGGCTGACGATCTCCGACGGCTACGGGCCGGACGGGAAGAAGCTCCGTTACCAGCAGACCATCAAGGTCGACCCGACGCGCACGGTGAACGCCCAGCGCCACGAGGCAGAAAAGCAGGCCGCGCTCATCGAAGCCGATTACCGCCGCAAGCTGCTGACGATCAGCCGGAAGATCACCGTTGCGCAGCTCGCAGACGAATACATGAAGGACAGCGCGCAGCGCCGGGGGCTAAAGCCGCGCACGATCCAGCAATACCGGGACATTATCGACGGGCGCATTGTGCCGGAGCTGGGGAAGAAGGTTGTGCAAGACTTGACCGCCCGCGACATCAACGCCTTTTATCGCCGCCTCCAGCAGGCCCCGGCGCTCTCGAAGCGCAGCAAAACGGGAGGCCTCAGCGGCACGACGCAGCTCAAATATCACACGATGCTTCACGCCATGCTGAGCTACGCCGTCAAGATGGGATACATCGCCGTCAATCCGTGCGATCAGGTGGAACCGCCACGCAAGGATACAGGTGAAACGCAGTGGTATGAGCTGGAGGATGCCGGGCGGCTTCTTCGCGCCCTGGATGAGCTCGACGACCCACAGTGGCGGCTGTTCTTCACCATGTCGCTCTATACAGCCATGCGGCCCGGTGAGCTCATCGGCCTGAACTGGTCGGACATTAAGGGAAACGTGCTCCACGTCAATGCCGGAGCCATGCACATCAAGGGGCAGGGAACGCAGCGCACGGAGAGCCCAAAAACAGAAAAGGGCCGCAGGAGCATTGTCCTGCCGCCTACGGTGATGGAGCAGCTCGCCGCGCATCGGCGCGCGCAGCTTGAGTACAGGCTTCCGTTCGGGAAGAACTGGCCGGAGCCGGATGCCGTATTCACCACGGACGACGGGCGACGGCTCTGCATCAGCACGCCGACGCACGTCTTTCAGAAAATCCTCAAGCGCTACGACCTGCCACCGATCACGCTCTATGGACTGAGGCATACCGCCGCCACGGTGATGATTGCGCAGGGCGTATCTGCCCGGGACGTCGCCGCGCGGCTGGGGCACGCGCAAACGTCAACGACCATGAACATCTATGCCCACGCTTTCGAGGACGCAAGCGAGCGGGCGACAGCGGCTATTTCAAGCGCGCTGGATGAGGCGCACGCGAGGGGATAAGCAGCGGAAATTCAGGGGACTGATTTGGGGACTATTGGGGACTATTTTGGGGACTACTCACCCAAAGAAGCACGAAATCGCGCATGACTACATATCAAAAAACCTATATAATGCTTGACTTTGTGTTTCTACGCAGGACTGCGCAAACGGGTCTTGTCTATCTCCGACTCTGAAGGCCGCACGTTCTAATCGTGTCGGGCGCACCACATGAAAAGTCCTTGATTTTGCAGAAAGAATCAAGGGCTTTTTCTTTTGCAGCCTCCTCTGTTTTTCCTTTCATCATCCGTTTTGACAAACATATTGACACACGATCTCAAAACCAACGCCAAAAGCACTCCCCTGCGCAGGGCTGCGGGCCGAGCAGCGCCTCTCCGGCAATGCAGCAGGCTCCATCCCCCTTGCGCTTTTCCCCCCGCCCTCTTGCTTTCCCCCGCTCCTTCGGCTATACTGGAGGCAGCACACATCGGGAGGCTCGCCATGATCACCGCCAAAAACCGCTCCATCCTCGCCATCATGCTCGCCTACAGCGCCGCCGCGCTGCTCGCCGTGCCCTTCTGCGGGCCGCTGTCCGCGTCGCTGCGGGGGCTTTGCGCCATCCTGACCGCACCGGCGCAGCTCACCATCGACTATTTCCTCCTGGGCACGGTCGGCGGCACGCTTCTGAACGTCGGGCTGGTTGGCCTCTCCTGCACGGCGTTGTTCGCCGTCTCCCGCGCACAGCTGAGCGGCACGTCGCTCATGGCGTTCTTTCTGACCATCGGGTTCAGCTTCTTCGGCATAAACCTGCTGAACATCTGGCCCTGCCTCCTCGGCACATGGCTCTATACCCGCGCCGCGCGCGAGCCGTTTGCCGGACAGGTCAACATCGCCGTCTTCTCCACGGCGCTCGCGCCGTTCGTCAGCGAGGCGCTCTTCCGCTATCCCGCCTTCTCCGGACAGCCCGCGCTTCGGCTGCTGCTTGGCGTCGGACTGGGCGCGCTGGCGGGCTTCCTGATGCCCATGCTCTGCCGCCACAGCCCGAACCTGCACAAGGGCTATACGCTCTACAACGCCGCGGCGGTCGCCGGCTTCATCGGCATCCTGCTTTCCTCGCTGATGTTCCGCGCCGCGGGTGTGGAAATTCCGACGAACACGCGGATCGGCGGGGATCACCGCATTGCCGTCCTCGGCTTCGCGCTGACGACGTCTCTGGCCGCCCTGCTCGCGGGCTTTCTCCTGAACGGACGCAGCGCGAAGGGCTATGCGGCGATGCTGCGCAGCACCGGCCACCGCTGCGACTTCACGCAGAGCGCCGGCGTGCCGCTGACGCTCATGCACACCGGCGCATTCGGGCTGTTCGCCACGGCGTACTACGTCCTGACCGGCGCGCCCATGACCGGGCCGACGCTCGGCTCCATCGTCTGCCTGCTGGCGATCGCCCCCTGCGGCGCGCACGCACTGAACATGCTGCCCATCATGCTCGGCTATGCGCTGGCCGCGCGCTTTGCCAGCTTCACGCTTGGCACGCAGGCCATCGTCGTCGGCCTGTGCTTCGCCGGAGCGCTTTGCCCCGTCTCCGGCCGGTTCGGCGCGCTCGCGGGCGTGCTAGCCGGGGCTGTGCACGCCTGTATGGTCACCTCCGTGGTCACGTTCCACTGTGGCCTGTGCCTGTACAACGGCGGCTTCACCTGCGGCATCACCGCCCTTCTGCTGGTGCCCGTGCTCGAGACGTTCTTCACGCCGTCCGATGCGCTGCGCCTTCTGCCGCTGCGCAGGCACACGGAGACAGAAAAAAGCGGCCCCGCGCATTGACGCAGGCCGCGAAATGATGTAGAATGTAGCCAAGAGGTTTGCCGCCTCACTCCGTGAAAAGCCCGCTTTCGTGGAATCAAGTCAACATGGAAGACATGCCGTCCGTCAGCTGCAATCTGCCGGACGGCGCTTCTATATTATCGCATCATCAGGCCGAGGCTGAATGCCGCGATCATGAGCGACAAGACAGAAAGCAGAATACTGAGTACGTCTATGTTTCTCATGTGCATCACCCTCTTTCGCATGGCGAAAGCGAGCGATTCCGTGCAAGATCCCCTTGGCTACACACAGAGTATACCACAGCCCCGGCGCCGTTCACAAGCGCCGGGGCTGTGTTTTTTCTTTTTGATCGGTTTCCGTCTGTCCGCGGGATTACGGCATCCGCATCCGCGTCGCCAGCCCCCACAGCCCCGCGGCCGCCGCCAGCTGCACGGCGCACGCGACGCCCAGCACAACCGGCACAGTGCCCAGCCAGATGCCCAGCGCGCCCACGCCGATGGGCACGAGCATGCCGATGAGCATCGCCAGCAGCACGGACATGCCCTGCTTGACCGCCTGCGTATCCTGCGTCCAGTCAAAGCGCGGGAAATGCAGGTTGAGCACGAGCCCGCACACGCCGTTCATCAGCGATGCGCTGAGCGGATAGAGCACGAGCATCGCCGTCTGCCCCGCCGAAAGGCCCAGCCTCAGCACCGCAATCAGCGCGAACACCAGGATCGACGGCACCGCCAGCGTCAGATGCAGCAGCATCTTCGCGCCGAGCCAGTGGCGCATGCGCACCGGCAGCGCGCGCATCAGCTCCATCTGTTTGCCCTCCATGGAGATGGAGCAGGCCGTCGGGCAGGCCATGCCGCCCAGCACTGCGGGCACCAGCGCCAGCAGCCACAGCAGCTGACCGCCCACGCCCGGCACGGCGGAGAGCAGCGAGAGATACGGCTTCACATCCACGAAGCACAGCGCGCCCGCCGCCATCAACAGCATCAGCCAGCCGACGGACGTGTTCATCAGGTAGATCGTGCTGGAGAGGTAGCGCATGCGCTCCTTGCGGTACAGGCTGCGCAGCGGCGAGACCGCACGGATGCGCCGGGTATCGCTCCGGCCGCGCATGGTTCCGGCGCTCAACCCGTCGCTGATGCGCGCAAAGCCAAGCGTCGCCAACACGAGCGTCGCCAGCAGCACGGCAAATGCCGTGCCCGCCAGCCACAGCCAGGCGGCAGCGCTCCCCTTCGCCGCCGCGGCAACCCAGTCCGCCGGGGGATACAGCCCGGCAAGCAGCTGCGTGAAGCGCCCCAGGAGCACCAGCATCATGCTCTCGGTGAGCGTGCCGCGCTCGGCGGCGAAGCCCATCGCGAACGTGCCGCCGAGCACCGCGAGCACAAGCACGATGCTCAGCGCCGCAGCGACGATTGACCGATGGCGCATGCGCAGCGTCAGCCGCGCGATGACCGTACCCGCCAGCAGCGCCAGCGCTGCGGGCACCGCGGGCACAAAGCACAGCGCCAGCACCAGCCGCACGCCCGCCGCCGCGCCCGCGCCGTTCATGGCATAGACGATCGCCGCAGGCACGCCCATCAGCAGCGCTACGCCCAGCAACGGCAGCAGCACGCCGATCATCCGGCTGAGCACGATGGTCCCCGTGCGCACCGGCATCGCCCGCAGCGAGGCCACGTCCTGCCCGCCGAAGATCAGCTCCGGTCCCTTTGTCATCACGACGACCAGCGCGATCGCCGCCGCGGCCATCGCCAGAATCTGCGGAATCGCGTCCGCCGCGCCGATCTGTGCGAGCATCAGCGCGAACATCGCCGAATAGCCCGCCGCCATCGCCGCCAGCCCCAATCCCAGGCACAACGCGCCCATCGCGCGCCGGCGCTGTCGCCTGTCATGCCCGTGCATCAGCGCGTTCACGCCGCAAAAGCGGTACGCCTGAATCCGCAGCAGCAGGCCGAGTTCACTGTTCCTCATGCGCCTGCGCCTCCGTCATGAACACGTCCTCCAGCGTCCCGCTGCCGACGACCTCCTGCATCGCGCCCTCGGCCACGAGCCTGCCCGCGCGGATGATCGCCACGCGGTCGCACAGCTTCTGCGCCACCTCCAGCACGTGCGTGGAAAAGAAGATCGCACTGCCCGCGTCGCACAGCTCGCGCATGACGGCCTTGAGGTGGAACGACGCCTCCGGATCGAGGCCCACGAACGGCTCGTCGAGCACCATCAGCCGCGGCTTATGCACCAGCGCGGCGATGAGCGCCGTCTTCTGCTTCATGCCGTGGGAATACGCGCCGATCAGTTCGCCCAGGCTGTCCTGCATGCCGAACATCGCCGCGTAGCGCGCGGTCAGCGCGTCGCGCTCCGCCTGCGCCACGCCGAACAGATCGGCGATCAGGGCAATGTACTGCCTGCCGGTCATAAACTCATACAGATCCGGGTTGTCCGGGATGTACGCGATGCGCCGCTTGCATTCGAGCGCCTGCGTGCGCACGTCCATCCCGTCGACGGTGATCGTGCCGCCGTCGAAGTCCATCACGCCGCAGACCGCGCGGATCGTCGTCGATTTGCCCGCGCCATTATGCCCGATGAAGCCGTAAATCTCCCCGGGCCTGACCCGCAGGCTCAGCGCGTCAACGGCGCGCTTGCCGCCGGGATAGGTCTTGGTCAGTCTGTCGATGCAGAGCATGTCGTTGCTCATACCTCTCGCCTCCTCGCAAGCAATATAATATCATTTCAATATCACTCCGTCAAGAAGGCGCGGCGTTAAATTTTCATGAAGACGGCAGGTTTCCGGAGGACGCAAAAACAGAGCCGGAGCTTTCGCTCCGGCCCTGTGAGTCTGTCTATCGATTAGGGCGACCGGCAGATCAATACCAGCCGTTGGCCAGATTGGCCTCCTCGTCGCGCAGGCCGTAGGTCTTCTTGTACTCTACGCGGTAAAAGTCATCCATCTGGCGGTCGGTCTCGCACCGGCGGGCGTCATGAATGGAGTAGGCGACATTCGCAGCGATCAGCGCGATGAAAACGAGCAGAGCGGTCATAACCAGCACTCCTTTACCCTTCAAAAAAGGGATTCAAGTCCTTCAGCGGAGGGGCCATTCCGCGCCCCTCTCTTTGCAGCATCATTATATCACTTTTTCCTGAAATCCGCACGCTTTTTGGTGCTGTAGCCAAATAAATCCCGGCAAATCGCGGACTGCAAACCGCCCCGCCGGAGGCGACTGACCGATGCGGATTTTCCGGAAATTCCGCATCCCGCCGCCGCGAAAAATGCATTTCAGGGGCCCGGCGGGGCGTTTTTTTGCGCGCGCCGGAAAAATTTTTTTGTTGACCTTTTTTGACCATTGCGCGGCGCCGGTCGCCCGGTTTTCCCGCCCGGGACCGCACGCGTCCTGTATTTTTTGCCAAAGAAGAAAAGAACGCTTGTTCCCATTTTTAATCTATGCTATAATGGACGCTGAAACCCGGAGAAGCCAACCAGGAGGGAATGCCATGCAGGAAGGCCGTTTTGTCCTCAAATCCCCGTTCAAGCCCCAGGGCGATCAGCCCCAGGCGATCGAGGCGCTCACCGCAGGCGTGCAGTCGGGCATGCCTTGTCAGGTGCTGCTGGGCGTCACCGGCTCCGGCAAGACCTACACGATGGCCTCCGTCATCGAGCGCGTCCAGCGCCCGACGCTCGTCATCGCGCACAACAAGACGCTCGCCGCGCAGCTGTGCGCCGAGTTCAAGGAGTTCTTCCCCGACAGCGCGGTGGAGTACTTCGTTTCCTATTATGATTACTATCAGCCGGAGGCTTACATCGCCTCGACGGACACCTACATCGAGAAGGACTCCTCCGTCAACGAGGAGATCGAGCGCCTGCGCCACAGCGCCACGGCGGCCCTGCGTGAGCGGCGGGACGTGATCGTCGTGGCGTCCGTCTCGTGCATCTACTCAATGGGCGACCCTTCCGAATACGAGGGCATGATGATCTCGCTGCGCCCGGGCATGGAGATGGAGCGTGACGAGCTGGTGCGCCGCCTCGTCGAAATCCAGTACGACCGGAGCGACATCGAGTTCGAGCGCGGCACGTTCCGCGTGCGCGGCGACGTCGTGGAGATCTTCCCAGCGGGCTACGAAAGCAGCGCCATCCGCGTGGAGTTCTTCGGCGAGGAGATCGACCGCATCACCTCCATCGACGTGGTCAGCGGGCACACGCTCATGGACCTGCGCCACATCGCCATCTATCCGGCGACGCATTACGCCACCCCGCGTGAGGCGATCGACCGCGCCATCGGGAACATCGAGCACGACCTCGACGAGCGCGTCGCGCAGTTCAAGCAGGAGGGCAGCCTGCTCGAGGCGCAGCGCATCGCCCAGCGCACCAGCTACGACATCGAGATGCTGCGCGAGCTGGGCTACTGCACGGGCATTGAGAACTACTCGCGCTACTTCGACGGCCGCAAGCCCGGCGACGCACCGTTCACGCTGCTCGACTACTTCCCGGACGACTTCATCGTGTTCGTCGACGAGAGCCACGTCACGCTGCCGCAGATCCGCGCGATGTACAACGGCGACCGCGC
>CAMENN010000036.1 GCA_945928315.1 uncultured Clostridia bacterium | reverse complement strand
GGTACGCTTTCCCCTAATTTGCACTTGACAAGAGGGTACTACATAACAGTATTACTGCTTGAGCGCGTTGGTGATCGCACCGACGAGCGCCTGGCTCTCGGTGGTCGCGCCGGAGATGACATCCACATCCAGGGACTGGTTGTCGATGATGCTCTGCAGGAACGCATCGACGTCCTCCTGCGCGCTGAACAGGTTCTGCTTGGTGTCGTCGCTGACGCTCAGCGCGGTGATCCTGCCGTCCTTGACCGTCACGTTCACGACGACCTCGCCGTGCAGGTTCGTGCCCGCGCCGGCATACTCGCCATCCGGAATGGACGCGATGTCCAGCGCCGCGCCCTCGTCGGCGACCACGACGGTCGCGTCGATGGCTTCGACGGTGGTGCCGAACATGGTGCACGCCGCGGAACGGCCGGACGCCACGCACTCCGCCAGGAACACGCCGTTCTGGTAGAGGTTGGAGACGTAGCTGCCCAGCTCGCCGGCCTCGTACAGGCCCTTGATCGGCTGATCGTTCCAGTCGAGCACCTCGCCCTTGGTGTTGCGCTTCGCGCCGCCGGTGGTTGCCACCAGGGAGGCGGTCAGCTGCACCGCGTAGTAAGGCGGGGTGTTGATCGGCGCCATCGTCTCAGGCGTGCGGTTGAAGTCCTCATCGACGCCCGCCTCGGCAAACGCGTTGTAGCGGTCGACGGTCGCCTTCAGCTGCGCCGGATCGCGGCCGATCTTCTCAGCCAGCTCCTCGATGGTGTCGGCCTTGATGATGTAGCCCTTCTCGATCTCCGCGAGGTTGTCGGAGGACCAGCTCGCACCCTCGGAGGTGATCGGCCAGCTCAGCCACTGGGAGGCGATCGCCTGCGCAGCGCGGGTGTTGTCGTCGAAGATGAGGTGCACCGGGGAGGCGCGATGATGCGGCAGGTCCGCGTAACGGCCGTACTCGATGTACTTCATGTGCTGACGGTGATAGCCGTAGGACTCGTTGTAGAAGCGGTTGTTGTCGGAATCGACCTCAATCCAGCTGCCGGCCTTCAGCGTGAAGGTGCGGAAGAAGGTGGAATCGTAATCCGGGGTCTTGATGCCCAGCCAGAAGCCGCCGGACTGGGTCTGGTTGCGCATATGCCACATCTGCGCGCCGGCCTTCATCAGCCAGACGATGCCGTCGCCCGTGTTGCCCGGGGTACCGCCGGTGTAGACGGTATCCTCGCCGTGGTAGTTGCGCTGCATCTCCATGTTGTTCTCGAAGCCGCCGCAGGCGAGCAGAACGCCCTTGACCGCACGGATGCGGATCTCCTTGCCGGAGGCATCCTTGGCCACGACGCCGTAGACCTCACCGGTCTCGCCGTCCTGCACCAGGTCGGTCACCGGCGTGCCGTAGAGCACCTCGATGCCGCGCTTCTCGACCAGCTTGGCAAACGCGTTCCAGCAGCCGCCGTACTCGAAGGCGCCGGCGTCCTTGCTGCGCAGGTGGCCGGAGCAGCCCACGAAGTTGGAGCCCGGGAAGCCGGCGAACTCGGTGACCAGCGAGCCCCACTTGAGCTCGCCGCCGCCGACGTAGCCGTACTCATAGCCGACCTCGGCCGCTTCCTGCTTGATCCAGTCGGTCTGGGTCGCGAAGCGGTCCACCCACCAGTCCATGTACTCCTCGGGGATCGGGTTCGGCTCGTTGCAGGCCTTGAGGTACTCCTTGAAGGTCGCGCGGTCCTCGTACTGCGGCACGACGATCGTCTGGCCGGACGCACGGGAGTTGCCGCCGGCCAGGCCGTCGGGCATCTTCTCGAGCATCAGGATGCGGGCGTTCGGGTCGATGTCATGCGCCTGCACGCAGGCCACGGCGCCGGCCAGGCCATAGCCGACGACCAGCATATCGACCTCGCGGTCCCAGGTATACTTGTCCGCGCCGGTTGCGCCCTCGGCCACGGCGGCATTGCCCATGCCGGCCGCGCCCAGCACGCCGATGCCGGCCGCACTCAGCGCCGCGCCCTTCAAAAAATCGCGGCGGGAAAGATTCTTGCCCATGATTGTTTCCTCCTTGTTCACGTTTGCGAGGGTTGCGTCTATCGGAACCGCCTCACGGCGGTTGGGATCACTTCACCTGATAGAACTGATACAGCGTGCCGTTGACGCCCTTGACGATGACGGTGTCGATCGTGCCGACCGTCTCCAGCGTCATGGTGGCGCGCTCGCCGTAAGTCTCATAGCCCTTCTCGGCGCAGCGGGCGAGGAGCGCGTCGAGGTCTTTCGTCTCAAACGCATGGGCGAACATGCCGCCGTTGGACGGCACGGAGCCGCCCGTCTCGGTCATGGAGACGCCGTCCTCGGAGTAATCGAGGATCTCGATGAGGGTGCTCTTGCCGTTCTCACCGGTGCCCTGGAAGTAGCCCATGCGCACGGTGATGTCGGTGCCCTCGATGCCCAGCACGCGGTCCACGAGGCCCTTCTCGACCGGCTCGTCATAGATGAGGTCCATGCCCATCACGCCGGTGTAGAAGTCCACGGCGGATTCCATGCTGTCCACGACGAGCACAGCGTCCACCATGTTGTAGAACTTGGTGTCGAACTCCTGGTTGGTCTTGAGGATCATCGTGGTCGGCACGCCGTCCGGGCCATAGGCCACGCACTCGGCGACGGCATTGCCGCTCCAGGAGGTCGTGTAGCTGAACGGCTCGCACTCGAAGCTGTAGCCGTCGGCGGTCAGCTCCTCGTAGATCGCGTCGATGTCGTTGCAGCGCCAGGCCACGTCGAAGTAGCCGTAATCCCAGGCGTGATAGCCGTCACGGGTCGTCTTCGTCGGCTTCTGCGCGAACTCGATGAACACCAGCTTCGTGCAGTTGACGTTGTTCATGACGACGGCGTACTGCGCCTCGCCCTCCATGCCGTAAATCGCCTTGCAGGCCTGCGCATCCAGCGTGCCGCGGGCGACGACGTTCAGCTCCATGTGATTGACAAAGAAATTGAGGCTGTCCTCCAGATCGCTCGCACTGATGAGGATCATGTCGATACCGGAGAGCTTCTCGGGCGCGGCCTCCTCCGCAGCGGCGCCGCAGATACCCAGCATCAGACAAAGCGTGAGCAGACCCAACCTTTTCAGCAGCTTCATGTCGATACCTTCCTTTCTTCCACCCTTTTCCTTCGCAGCCGGCCGCGCTGCCGCGCGCATGCAGCGCCAACCTTTTGTTTACATCATAGGCTTTCGTCAAATAAAAGTCAAATCAATTATTTTTTCATGATCATAAGCTTTTTCTATCCCAATATTTTGGGAAAAAGCTGTACAGCGCCGCCAATTCCGTGGTATAATTTAAGTGTATTTTGCGATAATTCCTGTTATTGACCGGAAGGTGCGCATCGCGATGAACGACAAGCAAATCACAACGTTCCTCGAGGTAGCCGACTGTCTCAGCTTCTCCAGGGCCGCTCAAAACCTCTTTCTGACACAGCCGACGGTGACCCACCAGATCATCTCGCTGGAGAATGAGGTGGGCTTTGCGCTTTTCACACGCGGCTACCGCAGCATCACCCTCACGCCGGCGGGCAGGCACTTCTATGAGGCCATGAAGGTCATCCACGGCCAGATCGAAACCACCGTGCAGGAATGCCGCTCGCTGATGCGCTATCACAGCAACTTTCTGACCGTCAGCCACTATTCGCCCGAGGGGGACAACCTGTTTTACCAGGCGATGCAGGCCTTCAACCGCGAGCACAGCGACCTGAGCATCGACATCCGTCTGCCCGCCTCTGGCACGCTCAGCGAGCACCTGCTCCAGCGCAAGCTGGACGCCGCCATCCTCCCGCGCGAGGCGCTCCCCCGCACGGAGGAGCTGACCTGCGAGCCGCTGTTCTCCGGGCCGGAATACTGCATCGTCTCGCGCTCCCATCCGCTCGCGGCGCTGCCCAGCATCACGCTCGACCAGCTGGGGGACACGCCGTGCATGCTGCATGCCTGCGCGCCGGGCGAGGTGCTGCCCTGGCACGAGCGTGCGCTGCTCGGGACGCGTGAGGACGGCCTGCTGCACGGCGGGCACACCATGCGCGAGATGATCACCAACCTGCGCTCGCAGCCCTGCGCGATGTTCTCGCTCTATCCGCTGCTGTTCATCTCGGACGATCTGGTGCGCATCCCGTTCAGCGACGGCCCGCAGGTGGAAACCGTGCTGGCCTGGCGCGGGGATAACGATAAGCCAGCCCTGTCGGCGCTGACGCAGTTTCTCGTCGCCTTCTACCGGGAGAATCACCGCTCCCCGCAAAGCAGCGAGCCATAAGCGCGAAGCGAGGAAGGGGTCTGGGGACTGGTCCCCAGTCTAGGGGTTTGGGGGATGAAATCCCCCATCGTCCCCAAATCGCAAAGCGATCAAAGAAAAAAGCAGTCAGGGAGCGAAGCGTCACCTGACGGGGGAATCCCCTGCAAGCCCCTTGAAACCGCCAACCCCTATCTGCCACCCGCCGGGCCGCAAACCGGCGGCTTTTTTATGCAAAAAAGGAGGGCGCGGCATTCCGCGTCCTCCCGTTTGGTTTGTGCGATTAAGCAGCGACGTTCTCCTCTTCCGCTTCCTCCAGCGGCAGGTACTCGCCGTCGAGCGTGACCTTCATGACCTCGGCGTCCGGATCGGCGCTCACGCAGAGCAGCTCGCCCTCCTCCAGGCCGTACTGCTCGAACGCGCCCAGCAGATCGCTCACCGCGAACTGCGCGATGGGGTTGCTGTCCTTGTCGAGGATGCTGATGACGGAGATCTCCGCGCGCTGCGCTGTGCGCAGCATGTCCAGACCGACGCGCAGCTCGATGCTGGCCGGGTCCGGCTCCGCGACGTTGATGCGGCAGGTGTGGTTCTTGGTGGAGTCACCCAGCCAGAACAGGCGCTGGCGCATGAGCACCTTCTCGCCGTTGACGTAGATCCACATCGGCTTGCTGCTGTGGCCCAGGTAGCCCTGCCAGTTCCAGACCGGGCTGGTGGTCACGCCGCCGATGCCCTCCGCCTGACGCTGCAGCTCGATCGGGTCGGGTTCGGGTTCGGGCTCTTCTTCCTCGTCGTCGTCAAAGTAGATCACATCAACCACAGTCAGGCTGCCATCCTCGGCAATATCATAGATCGTCAGGCAATCATTCTCAAATTCAAACAGCTGAACGCGGTTTTCCTTTTCGCCCTTGCCATACAAACCAACCGAGTCCACAATGTCCGCAATTTCCTGCTGGCTGAGTGTGTTCTTCCCGTCGAAATCCAGATAAATGATCGAACGGTTATAGGCACCGTCACCGGCAAACACGACATTGCCGCCATTAAAGAGATCCGCAATCGCGTTGCCAACAGATGCATCATTCGTAACGAGCACGGAACTTTCCTCACCGGCTGCTCCAGCAAAAATCGCACCTGTAGGCGCATTGTTTTCTGCTTCAATGCTTCCGCCGTTCTGAGCATCCAAAACAATGTTATACGTCTTGCCATCATTCGACAGATTAGCTTCGGCATTCTCACCATCTGCTGTAATGTTAATTGCACCATTGACGATGCCATCTTTCAAATTATATATTCCACCATTTGCGTCATCATATACCTCAAGCTGAATTGTGCCATTGATTTCGGCATCATTGCCCAATGAAATCTTGCCATTCTTCTGAACGTTAAGATGAACTATACCTTCTGCTACAGTTCCTTCGCCGAAGTAGATTTCCATATACTCTCCTTCGTTTACAACAGCAGCAGTGAAGTCCTTCAGCAGGACATTATTAAAGTTATAAAGATACCGTCCGCCAACCCAGTTCTGCTGATCGTCAAACTCAACCGTACCTCCACTAACGGTGATCGACTCAGAATTCTGAGTAATCGTCGTGCCCTCAACAGTCTGCGTATCATAATCGCTTTTGAGACTGCCAACAAGATCGCTCCACGTCACCGCGCTTGCGGTCATCGGCATGAGCAACATGACTGCCGCCAGGGTCAAAGCCAGTACCTTTTTGAACATCCTTCTTACCTCCCAAGTGTTTTAATAGATACTGTGATTTTATTCCAACCTGCGGTCCGCGTCAATATATCTGCTGCAATTCGTGTACACACGCAAAGCGTGTACGACCCGCGCGCAGAAAAGGCAGGCTCCCTCGGAGCCTGCCTTTCTTCTGCAATTACTCGACAATCGCGCCCTTGTTCGCGCTGGACACCAGCTTGGCGTAGCGCGCGAGGTAGCCCTTCGTGACGTTCGGCGGCGGGCAGATCCACGCCTCACGGCGCTTTGCCAGCGTGGCGTCGTCCACCTTCAGCTCGAGCTTGCCCTCGGGGATGTTGATGGAGATGATGTCGCCCTCTTCCACCAGGCCGATCAGGCCGCCAGAGGCCGCCTCGGGCGAGACGTGGCCGATTGCCGCGCCGCGGGTCGCGCCGGAGAAGCGGCCGTCCGTGATCAGGGCGACCTCCTTGTCCAGGCCCATGCCGCAGATCGCGCTGGTCGGGCTGAGCATCTCGCGCATGCCCGGGCCGCCCTTCGGGCCCTCGTAGCGGATGACCACCACGTCGCCCGGCTTGATCTTGCTCGCGTAGATGGCCTCGATGGCCTCCTCCTCGCTGTTGAACACGCGGGCCGGGCCCTCATGCACCAGCATCTCCGCCGCGACGGCGCTGCGCTTGACCACGCCGCCGTCCGGCGCGAGGTTGCCGCGCAGGATCATCAGGCCGCCGGTCGGGGAATACGGATCGTCGAACGGGCGGATGACGTCGTGGTTGTAGTTCTTCGCCCTGGCGATCTCCTCGCCCAGCGTCAGGCCGGAGGCGGTCATGGCGCTTTCGTCGAGCAGGCCGCGGCCCGCAAGCTCCGAGAGCACGCCCATCACGCCGCCCGCCAGGTTCAGGTCGATGACGTGGTGATGGCCCGCCGGGGCGAGGTGGCACAGGTTCGGCACCTTCGCACTCGTCTCGTTGACCCAGTCGAGGTTGAAGTCGATGCCCGCCTCGTGCGCGATGGCCGGGAGGTGGAGCACGGTGTTGGTGGAGCAGCCCAGCGCCATGTCGAGGCACAGCGCGTTGCGGAAGGCCGCCTCGGTCATGATCTTGTCGGGGGTGAGGCCCTCCTCGACCATCTTCACCACGCGCATGCCGGTCTTCTTCGCCAGGCGGATGCGCGCCGCATCGACGGCGGCGATCGTGCCGTTGCCCGGCAGCGCCATGCCGATGACCTCGGTGATGCAGTTCATGGAGTTGGCGGTGAACATGCCGGAGCAGGAGCCGCAGCCCGGGCAGGCGGAGGACTCGACCGCGGTCAGGCCCTCGTCGTCGATCTTGCCAGCCTTGTACGCGCCGACGGCCTCGAACACGGAGTTGAGATCGAGGTCGCGCGTCTCGCCGGGCATCTTGCCGGGGAGCATCGGGCCGCCGGAGATCACCATCGCCGGGAGGTTCAGGCGGCGGGCCGCCATCAGCATGCCGGGGACGATCTTGTCGCAGTTGGGGATGAAGACCATGCCGTCAAAGCCGTGCGCCAGCGCCATGGACTCGCAGCTGTCCGCGATCAGTTCGCGGGAGGCGAGGGAATACTTCATGCCGATGTGGCCCATGGCGATGCCGTCGCACACGCCGATGGCCGGGAACTCGACCGGCACGCCGCCGGCCAGGCGCACGCCGTCCTTGACGGCCTGCGCGATGTTTTTGAGGTGATTGTGACCGGGGACGCACTCGCTCTGCGCGCAGACGACGCCGATCAGCGGACGGGTGAGCTCCTCGTCGGTCAGGCCCAGCGCCTTCCAGAGGGAGCGATGCGGGGCCTTCTCCGGCCCGGTCTTGACGCGATCCGATACTGCCATTTTACAGCTCCTCCACCTTCGTGCCCCAGCTCATCTTGCTGCGCAGGTCCTTGCCGACTTCCTCCAGCTGGCTGCCCGCCTCGATGCGGCGCTTGGCGAGGAAGTGCGGGCAGCCAGCCTGGTTCTCCAGCAGCCAGTTGCGCGCAAAGGTGCCGTCCTGAATCTCGCCGAGGACCTTCTTCATTTCCTTCTTGGTCTCGTCGGTGATCAGGCGCTTGCCGATCTCGTAGTCGCCGTACTCGGCGGTGTTGGAGATGGAGTAGCGCATGCCTGCGAAGCCGTGCGCGAAGATCAGGTCGACGATCAGCTTCATCTCGTGGATGCACTCGAAGTAGGCGTTCTCCGGCTGATAGCCCGCCTCGACCAGCGTGTCAAAGCCGGCCTTCATCAGGGCGGTCACGCCGCCGCAGAGGACGCACTGCTCGCCGAAGAGGTCGGTCTCGGTCTCCTCGCGGAAGGTGGTCTTGAGGATGCCGGCGCGCGCGCCGCCGATGCCCGCGGCGTAGGCCAGCGCGTAGTCCTGCGCCTTGCCGGAGGCGTCCTGATAGACGGCGATGAGGTCCGGCACGCCCTTGCCCTCGAGGTACTGGCTGCGGACGGTGTGGCCCGGGCCCTTCGGGGCGATCATGACGACATCGACGTCCTTCGGGGGCTTGATGCAGCCGAAGTGGATGTTGAAGCCGTGCGCGAAGGCGAGGATCATGCCCGGGCGCAGGTACGGCTTGATGTCCTTCTCATACATCGCGGCCTGCTTCTCGTCGTTGATGAGGATCATGATCATGTCGGCGACCTTCGCGGCCTCGGCGGTGGTCATGACGGTCAGGCCCGCGGCCTCAGCCTTCGCCCAGCTCTTGCTGCCCTCGTAGAGCGCGACGACGACGTCGCAGCCGGAGTCGCGCAGGTTCAGCGCATGCGCGTGACCCTGGGAGCCGTAGCCGACGATGGCAATCTTCTTGCCCATCAGGTACTCAAGATTGCAGTCCTGCTCGTAGAACATCTGTGCCATTGTTGTTTCCTCCTGTTTGTGTGTGCTGTTTTCTCAGTGCGTATCGCACGGGAATGGTGATGTATGAAAAACCGGGGATACCCGGGGTTTGCCTGTACAAGAGCTGCGCGAATCAGACCCGTCTCAATCGTAGGCCGCTGCGCGGCCTGCTCTGAGACTGCGTTTCCTTTTGGTTGTTTTGGGGTGCTGCCCCAAACCCCGTCAGGGGCGCGAGTCCGGGAAACTCGCATAGTCGCGGCGCAAGCGCCGCTCCTTGCGATTTCCGACGCTCCGCCTGCCTGTTTCGCCCGCTGGGCGCGGCAGGCTCCGGTCCCCCAAACCCCGCAAGGGGCTCAGCCCCTTGACCCTTCTTCGCTTCGCGCTTATCTCCGCAGGTTTCAGGTCAGTCGAAGATGTCGGAGGTCATCACGCCGTCGCCGCGCTCGAGCGCGACCATGCCGGTGCGCACCAGCTCCAGAATGCCGTAGTCCTCCAGCAGGCTGAGCATCGACGAGATCTTGTCGTTCTCACCGGTGATCTGCAGAATCATCGAGGACTTCGTCACGTCGAGCACCTTCGCCTTGAAGATGTCCACCAGCCGCATGAGGCCCTCGCGGTCCGCCGGGCCGGCCTTGACCTTGACCAGCAGCAGCTGGCGCTCCACGGCGTTGCGGCTCTGCATCACCTGCACCTTCTGGACGCAGATGAGCTTGTAGAGCTGCTGGACAAGCTGCTCGATGTGCGCGTCGTCGCCCTTGACGACGATGGTGATGCGGGAGACCTCGCTGTCCTGCGTGGGGCCAACGGCCAGGCTCTCGATGTTGAAGCCCCGGCGGGAGAACAGGCCGGAGACGCGCGAGAGCACGCCGGGCTCGTTGTCCACCAGCACGCCGACGGTGTAGCGGCGCAGGTTGTCAGGATGGATATACATGTCGCACCTCCGTCAGTTCAGGCAGAAGGAGTCAATCGGCGAGCCGGGCGCGACCATCGGGGCGACCATCTCGTCGATGTCCAGCATGCACTCGATGAGGCAGGGACCGCCGCGCTCGACGGCCTCGCGGTAGGCCGCGGTGAACGCCTCCATATTGTCCACGCGCGCGCCGGGCAGGCCGTACGCATCGGCGAGCTTCATGAAGTCGGGGCCGCGGTCGAGGGTCGTCTGGCTGTAGCGGTGGCCGAAGAAGAGCGTCTGCCACTGGCGCACCATGCCCAGCGTGCCGTTGTTGAAGATCACGACGATCACCGGGATGTTGTAGTAGGCGATGGTGGACAGCTCGGTCAGGTTCATGCGGAAGGAGCCGTCGCCGGTGACGAGCACGACCGGGCGGTGCGCCTCATCGGCGGCCGCTGCGCCCATCGCCGCGCCGAGGCCGAAGCCCATCGTGCCCAGGCCGCCGCTGGTGATCAGCTGGCGCGGGCGGACGAACGGGAAGTGCTGCGCGGTCCACATCTGATGCTGGCCGACATCCGTGGCGATGGTGATCTCCGGGGAGATCGCGGCCATGCCGCCGAGGATCTTGCGCGGCTCGAACAGCTCGTCGCTCAGGTAATCCTCGATCATGCTGCGCGCCTGCTGCATCCACTGCTCATGGTGCTTCTGGGAGACGCGGGAGAGCAGCAGCTCCAGCACGATGCGCGCGTCACCGGTGATGTGCAGCGTGGTCGAGACGTTCTTATTGATCTCGGCGCGGTCGATGTCGATATGCAGCACCTTGGCGCCGGGGGCGAAGGTCTCCGCCTTGCCCAGCGCGCGGTCGGAGAAGCGCACGCCGACGGCAATGAGCAGGTCGCAGCGCTGCATGGCGATGTTCGCCGCGTGCGTGCCGTGCATGCCGAGCATGCCGAGCATGCGGGAGCTGGTAGCGGGCACCGCGCCCAGGCCCATCAGCGTGGAGACGACCGGTGCATCCGCGCGCTCGGCGAGCTCCTGCAACGCCTGCTGCGCACCGGAGAGGATCACGCCGCCGCCGCAGTAGATCAGCGGGCGGTGCGCCTCGGCGATGAGCTGCGCGGCCTGCTCCAGCCGCGGCTCGGCCTTGATCTTGTAGCGCTCGAGCGCCTCGCCCTCGGGGCGCAGCTGCGCGGTCGGGTGCTTCATGGACAGGCGCGGGATGAGCGCCTCGCCGGAGAGCGCGGTGTATTCCGTCTCGGCGATCTGCACGTCCTTGGGGATGTCGATGAGCACGGGGCCGGGGCGGCCGGTGCGCGCGATGTAGAACGCCTCGCGGATGGTGTCGGCGAGCCGCTCGACGCGCGTGACCATGTAGTTGTGCTTGGTGATGGGCATCGTGATACCGGAGATGTCGGCCTCCTGGAAGGAGTCGGTGCCCATGAGCGACTGGGGCACGTTGCCGGTGATGAACACGACCGGCGTGGAGTCCATGTACGCGGTGGCGATGGCGGTGACGAGGTTCGTCGCGCCGGGGCCGCTGGTGGCCAGGCACACGCCGGTGCGGCCGGTTGCGCGGGCATAGCCATCGGCGGCATGGCCCGCGTGCTGCTCATGCGCGGTCAGGATGTGGCTGATGCGGTCCTGCCGCTTGTACAGCTCGTCGTAGATCGGCAGCACAGCGCCTCCGGGGAAGCCGAAGACGGTGCCCACGCCCTGTTCAATGAGGCACTCGATCAGGATTGCTGCTCCGTTGAGTTTCATGTTCATTTCTCCTTTTGCGGGCAGAGCCCGCTGCCCGGTACCCTGCACAGTTCCCATGGGTTCAAAAACAGCCTTCCTCCCTCGTTTAGGGCGAAAGGCTGTTTCGCGGTACCACCTAAATTCCGTGCCTGCGCACGCTCACCGGGCACATGCATGCCCTGACCCCTGTAACGGTGGGCGTCCGGCAGACCTACTGAGCCTTGACGCTGTTCAGTCTGCGGCTCGGAGGCGACCCAACCACGCTTCACGCAGGAACCTCGCACCGCCGTTCCCTCGCTTGGCGCTCCCCGTGGCTTTTTCCTCTTCATCGCCGGAAATATGTGAACCTATCTTATCACGATGCCCGGAGGATGTCAAGCGTTTTTCCGGAGAAAAGTGAGCAGAATTGCATCTTTGCATGAATTCTTTTCATGTCTTATCGGGCACAGGATGAATCCGATTGCATGACACGCATCCGTTTGCGGCGGCGCATGACCCACGCGGCGACCGCTGCCATCAGCGTCAGCAGCGAAACCGCGTCGCAGACGCGCCAGAGCGGCCAGTTCACAAAGCGCACGCGCAGCGTGCCCTGTGCCCCGGCGGGCAGGCGGACCGTCAGCCGGTTGTTCTCCCCCAGCCCGACCGCCAGCGGCTCGCCGTCGAGCATCGCCTCATAACCCGCAAAGCCGAACAGCGGCAGCGTCAGCACCGCGTCGCTCTGCGCGCTGACCGCGCAGGAGATGCGCGTTCCTTCCTTTTCATAGGCTGTCACTTGTGCGTCGCCTTCGACAAGCAGCGTCCGGCTGCGCGTGTCTCCGACGTCCGTTCCCTCGATCTGGTATTCCGGCAGGATCATGTACGGGTTGGTGCCCTCGCCGAAGCGCATCTGTTCGCCCTCCCGGACCACCTGTCCCACATACGGCCCTGCGCACAGCATGGACAGCGCGAGCACCGCCGCAGCCATGCGCGTGCCCTCCCGGCCGGACGCATAGCCGCAGCCCGCGGCAAACGCCAGCAGCGGCACAGCCAGCGTCAGAAAGCGCCAGGGGAATTGCAGCACCTCAATCAGTCCGCCGGTCAGCCGGACAGCATAGCTCCACGGGAACAGCTTCGTGCTCAGCAGCACCGCGCCCGCACCAAAGACAGCGCACAGCCGCGCAGCCCGTCCGTCCGCCGGCGCCTTCGTGCCCGCCAGCAGCGCCGCGCCCAGCAGCAGTGGCAGCCCGATGAACCCGTCGGGCAGCAGCACCTCATGCAGCTCCAGTGCCGAGCCCGAGAAGCCGAACTGCATCGTTCCCGTGTTCACGCCGCTCAGGCAGAGCGTCACCATCGGCACGAGCGTCCACAGGTTCAGCAGTAGCGTCATCCCCGCGGCCTTCAGCAGCGCGGGCAGCCTGCGCTCCCGAAGCATCGCGGGCAGGCACAGCAGCACGGCGCACAGCGCCAGCAGCGCGCACAGCAGCGTCGTGAGCATGTGGGACTGGACGATCAGCGTCGCCCCGGCGCTCAGCAGCGGCCAGCGCTTTGCCTCGCCCCGGCAGACCTCCCAAAGCCCCAGCAGGAACAGCGGCAGCACGGCCATCGCGAGCACCTGGCCCATCATGAACGTCTCATACAGCCCACGCAGGCGATAGACGGAGCAGACATAGAGGAGGGACGCGCACAGCGCCGCCTCCCGGCTGCCAGGCATGCGCCGGGCCGAGGCATACATGAGCGCCGCCGTCAGGCCATTGACCAGCACGGTGAACAGCTGCAGCACGAACGTGATGGACGCCCCGCCCAGCACCATCAGCGCCAGCGGAACAAGCAGCGCGTCCGGATAGAAGACAGAGGTCGCCGCGCCGTAGCCGTTATAGGAGAAGCCGCCCACGCGCACCGGCAGCTGTCCGCTGCGCAGCCCGTCCGCCAGGTTCATGATCCTCGCCGCATGGAACTGCGTGTCGATGGACAGGACAGCGTCCTCCCGCAGCACCGGCAGCGATGTGAACACCGCAGCCAGCGCGAGCAGCGCAAGCGCCTGCCTCCCCTGCGCATCCAGCCGCCGCCAGATCACGGCGAGCAGCCAGGCGCCCAGCAGCAGCAGGGCCGCCGCCCACGCCCGGTCGGTATACACCGGCGAGTACAGGCGCAGGTCATCCATCCGCAGATAGGTGCCGTCGCAGAAGCAAATGTGGATGGAGAAGCTGTGCACGGCCTCCGGCAGCGTGAACACCGCCTCATCCTCCCACACCGCCGGGTCCGTGGAAAGCCGCTCCGGGGCAATCTCCACGCCGTTGGAGCACGACAGGCGGATGGCGTTTGCGCCGTCCCCGCTGATGCGCCAGCGCAGGCGGTAGGTCCCCGCGGGCAGGTCGAGGTACGGTCCGCCGCCATATTCGCCGTAGGCATCGCCCGCATCGAGCCGCAGCTCCGTCTGCGCCTGCATGCCGTCGAGCCCAAGGTTCGCCCAGACCTTCTGGCGGCCCGGCATGCCCGTCGCGGCGATCACCGCAATCAGCGCGAGGCATCCCAGCAGCGCAAAGATCTCCCCGCGCGTAAGCCTGCGATTCAAGTCCTTCACCTCCGTGACGTTTCGCTCACTTCGCCGAGTTCCCCAGCCGGATCACCAGCGTGCCGTCGATCATCTTCACGCTGTCCTTCGCCGGGAACGCCGGCATATCGCGCACCTCGGGCTTCTCCGCAATCCGCCCCCGCTCGTATTCGCCGACGAAATTGAACGGGTAGCCGAGGATTCTCCAGAAATAGTCGGGATAGAACTCCTCGCTGCTCGTCGCGTAGTGGTTGTTGTTCGCCGTCGCGTTGACGGCATACAGGCTCTCAAAGCCGGGCCGGTCCAGCACCAGCGGCGAATCGTACATCGTGCCCACGATCGCCACAGGCGTATAGCCGGGCTCGTAGCCCTCCGTCTGCTCCGCACGGTCGATGACCCGCGTCATGACGGAGAGCGTCGACTGGAATTCCAGATCGCGGCGGACATACTGCTGATTGGCATAGACGGCATTGTTCAGAAACAGCAGGGATACCGCTGCCGCAGCTGCCCAGCGCAGCCAAAGCCCCTTTCCTTCCCGCCAAAGCTGCTCCAGCAGCCAAAGCGGATAGGCAAAGAAGACAAAGAAGGCGTAGATCATCAGCGTATGCGAGAATCCCTTGCAGATGAAGTATACCACATCCATGCCCAGCGGCATCAGCGCCGTCATCACGACCATGAACCCCGCATGGGCAGCATCCAGCCTGCGCATGCGCACCAGCGCGATGAGCGCAGGAATGGTCAGCGCCATGAGGCCAAGATAGAGCACTGCGGAAACCGCCGGATTGTTCGTCTCCGGATTCAGAAAATACCGGAACGGAAACAGCCATGTATCGCAGATCAATCCGGGGATTTCCGACAAATCGTAGCCGCCCACATTGCCGATGCCGTTGTAGGTCGTCGAGCGCGCAATGCCCGTCTTCCAGCCGACGACGCGCACCGAGGCGTCATAGAGCAGCAGTCCGGCCAGCAGTATCCCCAGTGCGAGGAAGCCCGCGCCGATCAGCCGGCGCAGATCCTCCTTCTGCGCCGCGCGCCTGCACAGCACGACGAGGCACAGCAGCACGGCGACCTGGAAGTAGCTCTGGTATAGCGCCAGCGACGCGCACAGCAGCGCCGGCGAGAGCAGGGTATACCCCCCGCCGCGGGCCCACGCTGCCGCCGCCGCAACGGCCAGCAGCAGCGCGAGCATGTAGACATCACTCCACGAGATATACGTCGCGTTGGAGAAGGTGAGCGTGGCGTTGCCCGCCAGCAGCGCGCAGAGCATGGCGATGGAGCCCTTCGAGCGCAGGTCCAGCATATGCACGATCAGGCAGACCGCCGCGCCCAGAAACAGGCAGGAGAGCAGGCCGATCAGGTACGGTGCCACGATGTCCCCGCGCAGCTCCCAGTAGACCGGCTGCATCCAGCGTCCCAGCGCGATCTGCCAGTAGCGGTCCGTGCGCTGCACGATCTCCACGGAGTCGTCGGTGAAACCCAGCGTCATATAGCGGTAGGCGTGCGCCGCCAGCATCGCCAGAAGGGTGCAGAGCATCGCCCATTTGGCGCGCTCCCTCCCGCAGACGTCCCTGTTCATCATAACTCATCCTTTCCCATTCCCGTGCTTTTGCGAAAAGCGCCTCATACCCCGGCGGATATGAGGCGCTCCTGCATCAATACGCCTTGGCGAAGTAGATCACCTTGTGCGCGGGCTTGCCGCAGCACACGCAGGTCTCGCCGATGGGCGTCTGGTCAAACGGCATGCAGCGGGAGCTGGCGGCGAAGCGGTTCTTGATCTCGTCCTCGCAGGCCTGCTCGCCGCACCACATGGCCTTGGCATAGCCGCCGTTCACCTGCTCGCCCAGCTCGTCCATGGTGTGCACGTCGGCGGTATGCGCATCGCGGAAGGCCTTCGCCGTCTCGAACATGTTGCTCTGCACGGCGTCCAGCATCGCGAGGATCTCCGTTTCGAGGCCCTCGATGGCCAGCGGCGCCTTCTCATAGGTATCGCGGCGCACGCTCATGACCTGGCCCTGCTCCAGATCGCGCGGGCCGACCTCCACGCGCACCGGCACGCCCTTGAGCTCCCACTCGTTGAACTTCCAGCCCGGCGTCACGTTGTCGCGGTCGTCGAAGCGCACGCGGATGCCGGCGGCCTCGAGCTTGTCGGCGACGGCCTTCGCGCCCTCGAGCACGCCCTCCTTATGGGCGGCGACAGGCACGACGACGACCTGGATCGGCGCAATCTTCGGCGGGAGCTTAAGGCCGCGCTCGTCGCCGTGGGTCATGATGACCGCGCCGATCAGGCGGGTGGACACGCCCCAGCTCGTCTCGTGGGCGTACTTCTGGGTGCCGTCCTTGTCGAGGAACTTGATCTCGAACGGCTCGGAGAAGTTGGTGCCGAAGTTGTGGCTGGTGCCGCTCTGCAGCGCCTTGCCGTCCTGCATCATGGCCTCGACGGAGTAGGTCGCGCGCGCGCCGGCGAACTTCTCCTTGTCGCTCTTCTGGCCGCAGTAGACCGGCACGGCGAGCACGCCCTCGCAGAAGTCGCGGTAGACGCCGAGCATCTGCATGGTCTCCTCCTGCGCCTCCTCGGCGGTGGCGTGGACGGTGTGGCCCTCCTGCCAGAGGAACTCGGCGGTGCGCAGGAACGGACGGGTGGTCTTCTCCCAGCGCATGACGGAGCACCACTGGTTGTACTTGAGGGGCAGGTCGCGCCAGCTCTGCACCCACTTGGCGTACATGGTGCAGAAGATCGTCTCGCTGGTCGGGCGCACGGCGAGGCGCTCGGCAAGCGGCTCGGTACCGCCCTGGGTGACCCAGGCGACCTCGGGCGCGAAGCCCTCGACGTGGTCGGCCTCCTTGAGCAGCAGGCTCTCGGGGATGAGCATGGGCATGGAGACGTTCTGATGGCCGGTGCGCTTGAACTCGGCGTCCAGCTGCTTCTGGATCAGCTCCCAGATGCCGTAGCCGTAGGGCTTGATGGCCATGCAGCCGCGGACCGGGGTGTAATCCATGAGGTCGGCGAGCTTCACGACGTCGGTATACCACTGGGAAAAGTCCTCGCTGCGCGGCGTGATGTGCTGCACAAACTCCTGTTGATTCTTCTTGGCCATGATGGGTTTCCTCTCTTTCCTCTCGATGATGTATGTGAAGGGATGGGTTGACGGTAATAGCGCAATGGCTTAAACAAGCGCGAAGCGATGAAGGGTCAAGGGGACCGGAGCCTGCCGCGCCCAGTGGGCGAAACAGGCAGGAGGAGCGTCGGAAATCGCAAGGAGCACCGCCTGCGGTGCGACTATGCGAGTTTCCCGGGCTCTGGTCCCTGGTGGGGTTTGGGGCGGCAGCCCCATGAATGACATGAGAACGCAGTCTCAGAGCAGGCTGCGCAGCAGCCTACGATTGAGACGGGGCTGATACGCCCGGCCACGCTTATTCCGTTTCTTCATCAAAGCCGGGCCATACAAAAGCCCTGTCAGGGTTCGCCGCGCCCTGATGCGGCCTGCCCGGAATCGCAATAGTCGCCTTCGGCTCCGCTGCGATTCTTGCTTTTTTGGCGCTTCGCGATGGGGGACGTTGGGGCGGCTGCCCCAAACCCTGCCAAGGGGCGCCGCCCCTTGACCCTGCAAGGGATTTCATCCCTTGACCCTTCCTCGCTTCGCGCTGATGGCTCGCTGCTCTGCAAGAAAAAACGCCCCGTCCCAGTCACTGGGACGAAGCGTGAGCTTCGCGGTACCACCCGGTTTGGCATGCGCTGGCATGCCCGCCTTCTCTCCCTTAACGCGGGAATACGGCGGCGTTCTTGGCGCCGCGGCTGCTGGGGCCCGGAGCCACTGGCCATCTCCCCCGCGCCGCCTTCCAGCCCATGGGCTGCGCTCTCTTTCGGGGCATGTGCCGGGCTTTCCCCGTCATCGCCTGTTATCGCTGTCATTATAAGCAAAACCGGCCCGTATGTCAAGGGTCAATTCCGCTGCATCGCGCGCTCAAAGCATGCGGCCGCCTCCGCCTCGTCCGGCCCGTCGGCGATCACCGTCACCGTTTGTCCCTCGCGGATGCCCAGCGAGACGATGCCCATGAGCGATTTTCCGTTGACGGTCATCTCCCCGCGGCGCAGCAGCACGCGCGCCGCGTACCCCTTCAGCTCGTGCGCGAGCTTCGCCGCCTCGCGCGTCATCAGCACGCCGCCCAGGGCGATCTGCACATTCTTCTCGATCATGGCTCCGTCTCTCCTCTCATTTGTCAAGCTCCGCCGCCATCTGCTCCAGACGGCGCATGCGGTGGTTGACGCCGCTCTTGCCCACGGGTGGGTCGCACATCATGCCCAGCTCCTCGAGCGACATCTCGGGGTGCTGCAGCCGCAGCCGGGCCGTCTCCTGCAGCTGGGGCGGCAGGCTGTCTTCGCCCTTCGCGGCGATGAGCCGCTCGATGGCCTGCGTCTGCCGGGCCGCCGCGGTGACGGCGCGCTGCACATTCGCGCTGTCGCAGTTGACGGCGCGGTTCGCGTTGTTGCGCAGCTCCTTGCGGATATAGGCATCCTCCATCGCAAAGCGCGCGGTGTTCGCGCCGAAGATGCTGAGCATATCGCTGATGGCGCTCTGTCCCTTGAGGTAGAGCAGCTTCATCTGCCGCCGCTGCCCGAGCGAGGCGGTCAGGCCGAAGCGGGCGATCAGCTTTTGCAGCGCGACGGCGAACGCCTCGTCGCCGAGGACGAACTCCAGGTGATACTCCCGCTCCGGATCGGTGACCGAGCCGCAGGCGAGGAACACGCCGCGCAGGAAGGACATGCGGCAGCACTTGCGCGCGGTGACCTCACGCGGCACGCCGCGGCGCTGGAAGTAGTCGATGCCGCAGCCCTCCAGCACGAAGGAGGCCTCGTCGCCGCTGATGATGCATCGGAAGGTGCTGCGTCCGCCCAGGCGCGCATGGCGCAGCGTGACGAGCTCGGGCGTCACCTCGAAGACATCGCGGAGCAGGCGGAAGACGCGCCGGGCGACGGCGCTGTTTTCCGTCTCGATGGACAGGCGCTTTTCGCCGCCGCTGCGGATGACGACCGAGCCCGCAGCGGAGATGATGCCGGAGAGCTCGGCGAGCAGGCAGCAGACGCTGTCTGGCTCAAAGCGGCAGAGCTCTTCCTTCGTCTCAGATGAATACGACATGGTTCCTCCGGAGCGAATCATGAAAACTCCCATCAAGGCGCGCGAAGCGAGGAAGGGGTCTGGGGACAATGTCCCCAGGCTAGGGGTTTGGGGGACTGGAGCCGAGCGCGCCCTGTGGGCGAAACAGCGAGGCGGAACGTCTGGAAACGGAAAGGAGCGCTTGCGCGACTATTCCGTTTCCTGGTCTGAATTCCCCCAACGTCCCCCAATCGCGAAGCGATCCTAAAGAAGCAAGAATCGCAGCGGAGCCGAAGGCGACCATTGCGATTCCGATCAAGCCGCTTCAAGCCACGCGAAGCGAGGCGGGGCTTGGGAGGGCAATCCCAGCGTCCCTTAGTCCCTTCTCCTGCGGCTGTTGGCCAGCAGCACGAGCCGCAGCAGCTGCAGCACGGCCTGCAGCGCAGCGGCGACATACGTCAGCGCCGCCGCTGAGAGCATCGACCTGACACCGCAGACCTCGTCGTCCGGCATGTATCCCGAGGAGAGCACGGCCACGGCGCGCTTGGAGGCGTTGAACTCCACCGGCAGCGTCACCACATAGAACAGCACCGCCAGCGCAAAGCAGAGGATGCCGATCTTCGTCAGCGGCTCCCAGCTCATCAGCAGGCCCAGCATGAACAGCGGAATCGCCGCCTGCGAGCCGATGTTCGCCACGGGCACGAGCGTCGCGCGGATGCGCATGGGCGCGTAGTCCTGCGCGTCCTGAATCGCATGGCCGGCCTCGTGCGCGGCGACGCCCAGCGCGGCGATCGAGCCGGACTGATAGACCTCCGAGGACAGGCGCAGCACGCCGTCCTGCGGGTCGTAATGGTCGGTCAGGCTGCCGGAGATCGCCTCGATGCGCACGTCCTGACAGCCGTTGCCGTCGAGGATTCTGCGGGCGACCTGCGCGCCGGTCAATCCCGTGCGCGAGGGCACCTGACGCCACTTCGCATAGGCCGAGGAAACCTTCGCCTGCGCAAGCAGGCAGACGATCAGGCCCGCGATCACCAGCATATATGTCGGGTCCCAATAATAGAACATGGTCATTCCTCCATCCCGCCGGGGCATGCTTCCCCCGACTATGATCATCATACCCGTTTTATGCCCCGACCGCAAGAGGAAATGCACGAAAACCTGCGGAAGACGGACAAAATGTCCGGCGGGAGTCACAGCCCGAATGCAAAAGCCGGGACACAGGCTGTTCCTGCGTCCCGGCGGTTCAACTTGCATTTATGCTATTCTCAAACAAAACCTAACTCTGCGATCACCGGCCGTCAGGTAACGCTTCGCTCCCTGACTGCTTTTTTTGATCGCTTCGCGATAGGGGAACGTTGGGGGATTTCAGACCGGGAAACGGAATAGTCGCGCAAGCGCTCCTTTCCGTTTCCAGACGTTCCGCCTCGCTGTTTCGCCCACAGGGCGCGCTCGGCTCCAGTCCCCCAAACCCCTAGCCTGGGACCGGAGCCTGCCGCCGCCTGTGGCGGATGAAGGCAGGCGGAGCGTCGGAAATCGCAAGGAGTGCCGCTTGCGGCACGACTATGCGAGTTTCCCGGGTCCCCAGACCCCTTCTTCGCTTCGCGCGGTTTTCAGCCTCTTGACATAAACAGCATTACTTCACAATCCCGTTGAAGATGAATCCCTGCGCCGCATCCACGGTGATCATCATGCCGTCCTTGAGCATGTGCACGCACAGGCCGGTGCGGTCCATGAACAGCGGGATGCCCAGCGCCTGACAGGCCACCGCGGCATGGCTGTTCTCATCCGTGCTCTCCACGACGACGGCCGCCGCCTTGCGCATGTACGGCAGCATCTCCTTCGACGTCATCTTCGCGACGATGATGTTGCCCTCCTTGAACGTGCTCGCCAGATCGCTCGGCGTCGTCACGTTGCAGACGTTGCCGGAAACGCGGCCCTCGCCCACGCCGATGCCGCGCAGCAGCACGTCGCCGACGATGTGCGCCTTGATCATGTTCGTCGTGCCGGAGACGCCCGTCGGGATGCCCGCCACGACGATGACCACGTCGCCGGTCCTGACCAGGCCCTGATTGTGCGCGACCTCGACCGCGCTGCGGATCATCTCGTCCGTGTCCTCGCACATGGTCATGTGCGCCGGCACGACGCCGCGGCACAGGCCAAGCTGGTTGTAGGTGTGCTCGTCCGGGGTCGGCGCGATGATCGTGCAGTCCGGGCGGAAGCGCGCGACCATGCGCGCGGTCGTGCCGGAGTTGCTCGGGGTGATGATCGCCGCCGCGCCCAGGTCCGCCGCCATCTGGCAGCAGGAGTAGGAGACGGCGTTGCCGATGGTGTGCGGAATCGCCTTGCGGGTGATCTCCTGCATGGTGCGGGCGCTGTCCTCGTTCAGGTGCGTCTCGATGTAGCTGGCGATGCGCACCATCGTCTCCACGGACTCGACCGGATACTTGCCCGCGGCGGTCTCGCCGGAGAGCATGATCGCGTCGGTGCCGTCGATGATCGCGTTGGCGACGTCGCTGGCCTCCGCGCGGGTCGGGCGCGGGTTGCGGATCATGGAATCGAGCATCTGCGTGGCGGTGATGACCGGCTTGGCCGCCGCCATGCACTTGCGGATGAACTGCTTTTGAAGGACCGGAACCTCCTCCATGTCCACCTCGACGCCCAGATCGCCGCGGGCGACCATGATGCCGTCGGAGACCTTGAGGATCTCGTCGAAGTTGTCCACGCCCATGCGGTTCTCGATCTTGGCGTAGATCTTGACGTGGCTGCCGCCGTTCTCCTCGCAGAGCTGGCGGATGGTCAGCACGTCGCTGGCGCGGCAGACGAAGGACGCGGCGATCATGTCGATGCCGTGCTCGATGCCGAAGATGATGTCGCTGCGGTCCTTCTCGCCGATGGAGGGCATCTGCAGGTCGACGTCCGGGACGGAGATGCCCTTGCGGCTGCCCAGCGCGCCGCCGTTGGTGACGCGGCAGACGATGTCCGTGCCGTTCTCCACGCGCACGACGCTCATATCGAGCAGGCCGTCGTCGATGAGGATGCGGGTGCCGGGGCTGACCAGCTCCACCATGCGCGGATAGGTGATGGACACGGCCTCGGCGCTGCCCTCGATCTCGCGGCTGGTGAGCGTGAACTCCTGTCCGGCCGTGAGCGTCACCTTGCCGCCCTCGACGGTCTTGGTGCGGACCTCGGGGCCCTTGGTATCCAGCAGGATGCCCACGGGGAGGTTCTTCTCCCGGCGCAGGCGCTTGATGCGCTCGATGCGCTCGCCCTGCTCCTCATAGGAGCCATGGGACATATTCAGACGGCACACGTTCATGCCCGCGTCCATCAGCCTGCCGATCATCTCGACGCTGTCGGTCGCCGGGCCCAGGGTGCACACGATTTTGGTCTTTCTCATTGGAAATCCTCCTCCGCATCCGCGCTTCCCGGCGGACACGCCTTTTCTCTCTATGATGCTCAAACAGAAAGATTGTACCCTGAAAAGCCGCCTATGTCAACGCCGCAGGCCTTCTCCCGCAATAAGTTATTTTCTTGACGGGATTTTCCTGATTTTTCAAGCAAAAACGCCCCGCCCTCCGCGCTTTTTTCCGCGCCGGAAATCGGGGCTGTTCCATTTTTCCCGAAAGTCCCTCTGCAAAGCTCCGGACTCGGCCGCAAAGCGCCGGGACTTGCATCACTCGGTCGGAAATGCAGCCGGCATCATGCCGGTTTACACAGGCTTTACCCCCGTGCCGTCAAACGCGGGCACAAACGCCTCCGTCGCGGCGCTCAGCGCCTGCCGGTAGCCGGGCAGCCCGATGGCCTGCATGTGCGCGAGCACGCGGTCATATTCCTTCCTCGTCACGCGCCGGTCCATGCCCGGAATCTGCATCGCGCGGCCGCAGGGCGTATACTGCCCCATCAGCGAAACGGGCGTGCCCTCCGGCAGCTCGTCGCGGATGAGCGTGAGCAGGCGCATGCTGTCGCCGGTCAGGCCCGGCAGCACGAGGTGGCGGATCTGCGTGCCGCGCAGCATCAGCCCGTCCGCGTCATAGACCGCGGGGCCGGTCTGCCGCCGCATCTCCCGGATCGCTGCCAGGGCGACCTGCGGATAGTCCGGCGCGCCGGAGAGCAGCTTCGCCATCCGACCGTCGATGTACTTGAAGTCGGGCAGGTAGATGTCGATGTGCCCCTCGAGCAGGCGCAGCGTCTCCACGGACTCGTACCCGCCGCAGTTGTAGACGACGGGCACCCGCGGCTGGTAAATCGAGAGTGCCTCGAGGATCGCGGGCACGAAGTGCGTGGGCGTCACGAGGTTGATGTTGTGCGCGCCCTGCGCCTCCAGCTCAGCGAAGATCTCCGCCAGGCGCCCCGGCGTGACGGTTTCACCCTGCCCGCCATGGCTGATCGGCTCGTTCTGGCAGAACGCGCAGCGCAGGTTGCAGCCGGAGAAGAACACCGCGCCGCTGCCGCGCGTGCCGCTGATGCACGGCTCCTCCCACATGTGCAGCGCGGCGCGCGCAATGCGCGGCAGCGTGCCCATGCGGCACAGGCCCGCACCCTCGGTTTCCGTGCGCTCGGCGCGGCAATTGCGGGGACAGAGCGTGCAGATCATAGGTCGATGAACTCCTCAAAGCGCGGCAGGATGCCGATGCCGTCCGGGAAATGCGCGGCGAACTGCGGAATCGCGTGGCTCGGGAAGGAATTGCCCTCGATGAACACCGGGCCGTCCGGCGTGATGGCGACATCCCAGGCGACGAAGCGGACCTGCGGCACGCGGTGCATGGCGGACAGGCACATCGCCCTGACCTCGTCCCAGTAGGGGATCTGCGTGCCGGGGATGCGCTTGCCGGTCATCGGGTGATTCTCGAACGCCTCGCCGGCCTTGTTCGCGCCGACACCGCTGATGACGCCCGTCTCGAGATCGACAGGCGCGGCCATGCCGCCGCAGTCGACGTTGTCCATCACCTTGCCGTTGCCGATGCGGATATAGGCGTAGACGATGCCCTCCTTCTTGTCGCCCAGCAGCGTGGCGACGCGGATGGTGTTGACGGAGGTGGGGCACAGCGCGGCGATGGCCTCATGCTGAATGACCTTGTCCTCGACGATGCCGATGCCCGCCTCCTTGAGGCGCTTATAGAGCGCGGCGGGGTCGGTGTAGTCCTCCGGCGTGCACTTCAGGATGCCCTGTCCGCTGGAGCCGTCGATGGGCTTGCAGATAATGTCGCCCCGGCCCTGCAAAAACGCGGCGAACTCCGCCTCGGTCGCGGTGGTCAGGTTGAGCCATTCGCGCCGGACCTGCTCGCGGAAGAGCTCGTTGAACTCGGTCTTGTTGTCGAAGAAGTGCCAGAATTTCTTGTCGTTCATCCGCGCGACGATGCTGTTGGAGATACCGCGGGTGATCTGCGTGGCGCGCTGCGCGTCATTTAAGCGGTACATCTCGGCGATCTTGTAATCGACATAGCCCGCGTTGTACCTGGCGGCGCACTTCGCCATATCGGCCATCAGCCAGAGGCGGCTCTTGCCGGTCTTTTTGTGCAGCATGTTGGCGGTGCGCAGCATGGCGCTGTAGTCCATCTTCGCGGCGCGCTTGACCAGATAGGAGAGTCTGTTCATGGAAAACCCTCGTTTCCTCGTTTGATTGATCCATGCTTTTTCGGATGCTTCTATATTGGAACAGAACGCGCGGCGGCATACCTGTGCATTCTGATGCCTCCATTGTAGTCCATTTTGCGTTTTTTGGCAATCCTTTTTCCGCGTGCGCCGGATTTGTAGGCGATCCGAACGACAAAACCACACAAAAAGAGGGCCCCGAAAACTCGGAACCCTCTGATTTCTGCCTCAGCCCCGGAGAAAGCCCGGGGATGCATGAAGGGGTCGCAACCCCTTCATGGGAAATCCGCAGCGGCGGCATGTACGGCGCGAGGAGCGGCTGCAAGCCGCTTCCGCTATCATTTGGAGTGTGCCCGAAGGGCGCGCGAGAAATGATGTTTTATCGTACCCCACCGCTGCAAGGATGCGTCAGCAGACTTGCAGCGTCAGTATCACTCAATGATCTTGGTGACAACGCCGGAGCCGACGGTACGGCCGCCCTCA
>CAMENN010000035.1 GCA_945928315.1 uncultured Clostridia bacterium | reverse complement strand
CAGTTAGTATACTGCACTTCCGCGCGTTTGTCAATACCTTTTTCGCACTTTTTTGAACTTTTTGTCCTTCTGTTTCCCCCTCTCCCTCCGGCGCATCCTCATCCCCCCGCGCGCATAGGCTGTACCGGTGATTCTCATGCTGAAAAGACTCTTCCGGGCGGCTGCGCTGCTCCTGCTGTGCACGCTGCTCGTCTATGCGCCGGAGCTGCTCGCCTCCGTCCGCGCGCCGTACGGCGTCAAAACCGACAGGCGTGTGCTGCTGCGCATCGTTCTGTGCACGCAGGACAGCGACGCCGCCTCCGCGTTTTATAAAGCTGTCTCTTCCTATCAAATGGCCCGCCGTTCTCTGCATCTGCGCATCACGCGCACGGCGCCCGACCGCATCGGCAGCCTTCCTTCCCCCAAGCCCGACCTCTACGTCTTCTCCCCCGACGGCGCCCTCGCCCCGGAGGCGCTCTTCTGGCCGCTGCGCAGCGAGGAGGATGTCCACGACCCGGACCAGGGCGTCTGGCAGGGCATGCGCTACGCCGCCCCCCTCTCCTGCGCGGGCTCGCCGCTGCTGTGTGCCGTCTCCGCTGACGCGCGCGAACGCGACGCTGCGCTCGACCTTCTGGACGCGCTGACGGCGAATTGAGTTTTTTTCCGCGCATGCTTGTACGAACGGCCGTCATCGGTTACAATAGGGAGAAGTGAAATGGAGGATTGCATGGATACCCTGATCAAATCGCTCGTGCAGGCCAATTTCGCGCCGGAGAGGATCATTCCCCGCGCGCCCATGGCCCGCTTTACCACCTTCCGCGTCGGCGGTCCGGCGGATGTGCTCGTGAATATCGACTCCGCGGCCGAAATCTCCGTCGCCCTGCGCGCCGCCAGGGCCGCGGGCGTGCCCGTCACGATCATCGGCAACGGCTCCAACCTGCTCGTGCGCGACGGCGGCATCCGCGGACTCGTCATGCGCATCAGCCAGCCCATGAGCGCCATCACCTGCGAGGGCGACACGCTCCATGTGCAGGCAGGCGCGACGCTCCCCGCCGTCGCCGGCTTCGCCCAGCGCAGCGGCCTCGAGGGCCTCGCACCCATGGCCGGCATTCCCGGCACGATCGGCGGCGCCGTCATCATGAACGCGGGCGCGTACGGCGGCGAGATGAGCCAGGTCGTCACCCGCGTGGACGCCATCGCCCGATCCGACGGCAAGCCCATCCGCTTCGAGGGCCGCGCGCTCGGCTTCGCCTACCGCCACAGCGCCATGATGGACGCGGGCGTCATCGTCACCGATGTGACGCTCCGGCTCACGCCCGGCGACCCGGACGCCATCGCCCGGCGCACGGAGGAGCTGCTCGTCGCCCGCCGCGAAAAGCAGCCGCTCGAATACCCCAGCGCGGGCAGCACGTTCAAGCGCCCCGAGGGCGCGTTCGCCGCAAAGCTCATCGACGACGCCGGGCTCAAGGGCCTGCGCATCGGCGACGCGCAGGTCAGCGAAAAGCACGCGGGCTTCATCGTCAACCTCGGCAGCGCTACCGCGAGCGACATTCTCGCCCTCATGGCCGAGGTGCAATCGCGCGTGCTGGCCGCGTCCGGCATCACCCTGGAGCCGGAGGTGCGCATCCTCGGCGAGGACGCCTGACAGGGCAGCTGCAAACTCGCAGCTCATCCCCCGATTCCACAAAAGCTACCGAAAGGAACCGCTTCATATGAAGTATTTGATCGTCACCGGCCTTTCCGGCGCGGGCAAGACCAGCGTGCTGCGCCACCTGGAAGACGCGGGCTTTCAGTGCATCGACAACCTGCCGCCCATGCTGCTGGCACAGGCGTTCTCCCTCTGCGACAAGGTGGAGCTCAACAAGCCCGTCGCGCTCGGCGTCGATTCCCGCAGCGGCGCGCTGTTCGACCCGCAGGCCGTCATCCACGCCGTCGAGGGGGCGCAGTCCCGCGGCAACGAGGCGTCCATCCTCTTCCTCGAGGCGGACACGGAGACGCTGATCGACCGCTACAAGGAGACACGCCGCGACCATCCGCTCGCCGGGGGCGTGCGCACGCTCGAGGAGGCCATCGCCTCGGAGCGCGAGCTGCTCCAGCCGCTGCGCGAGGCCGCCAATTATGTGCTCTCCACCGGCGGACTGCGCGCCAGAGAGCTGTGCGCGCGCGTCGATGCGCTCGTGCTCAGCGGCGATGCGCAGCAGACCCTGCGCACGGAGATCATGTCCTTCGGCTACAAGCGCGGCATCCCGCGCGAGAGCGACCTCGTGTTCGACGTGCGCTTTCTGCCCAATCCCTTCTATAATAAGGAGATCCGCGCGTACACGGGCCTCGAGGCCCCGGTGCGCGACTTTGTGCTGGGCAAGGAGGAGACCCGCGCGTTCCTTCAGCGGCTCTACGACCTCGTCGATTACCTGATCCCGCTGTATCAGCGCGAGGGCAAGCGGCGGCTGATGATCGCCGTGGGCTGCACGGGCGGCGCGCACCGCTCCGTCGCCATCAGCGAGGCGCTCGGCGCGCACCTGCGGGCGATGGGCAACGCGGTGAGCGTGACCCACCGGGACATCGCGCTCGAGGAGGCCAGCTGGCCCTTCCGGCGCGACCGCTCGCTCGACGGCTCTGCCATGTCCATCCTGCCGACCGCCAAGACGCCGTAAACCCCTCAACCAGCCAGGGAGGTTCCCCATGACCAACGAAGCCGTATTTGCCATGCCCCTTGCGAAGGTCTATCCGCTTCTCGAGGCCAAGGCGCTGCGCAAGGGCCGCACGCGCGACGAGGTGCTCGCCGTTGTCCGCTGGCTGACCGGCTATACCGGCGAGGACATCGACCGGCTGCTGGCCTCCGACATCCCCTACGGCGACTTCTTCCGCCGCGCGCCCGCCCTGAACCCCGCCCGTGAGCACATCCGCGGCAGCATCTGCGGCGTGCGCATCGAGCTGATCGAGGACCCGCTCATGCAGGACATCCGCCGCCTCGACAAGCTGATCGACGGCCTGGCCAGGGGCAAGCCGCTTGACCGGCTTCTGCCCGAATAAAACGCGCACTCCGCGCGCATGCTGACCGTATCCCAACAGACAAGGATGTGGTCGCATGCGCGCTTTTGTTTCCCCCGGCCAGTCGTCACCCGTGAGGCCGTCACCCGTGAGGCCGTCACCCGTGAGGCCGTCACCCGCGAGGCCGTCGCCCGGTCAGCCGTCCGTCCCGCAGACCGCCGCGCCCGCATTCCTGCCGTTTGACGCACAGGCATTCGTCCTCGCGCACCGCCGTCATGTGCCCGTGTTCCTGATCATCGGCGGCCTGCCCGACGCGCTGAGCGAGCCGTCGCTCGCCGCGCAGATCGCCGAGCGTACCGTGCCCGTCCACCTGCTGCCCGGCATGCGCCCGGACGTCGAGCTGCTGTGCCGGCGCGCGGGCGCGCTCTATTCCGATGAGGGCGCGCTGCCCCTGTGCGCGCTGCTGCTGGACAACGGCTGCCCGTTCCTCGCCGCGCCGCTGCCCCCGCCCGGCTATCCGCTCGACCCGGCGCGGCTGTTCGTCTGGCTCGCGCACGCCGACCGGCGCTTTGCCCAGAACCTGCCCGCCTTTCAGCAGCAGGCCGCCGGGGTGCTGCGCTCGCTGCGCGCGCGTCCGCTGCAAAAGCCCTTCTCCCCTCAGGACGCCGCGCACGACCTGATGCGCGCGCTGGCCGCCGCTGAGGACGCGCGGAGCGGCGGCTTCGGCGGCGCCAAGGCCCCGCTCGTCCCGGCGCTGCGCTTTCTGCTGCACGAGAGCGCCCGGGGCAGCCGCGACGCCCATCGCATGCTCGGCCGCGCACTCGACGCCATGCTTGCCTCCGCGCTGTATGATCCGCTGGACGGCGGCTTCTTCGCCGCGACGCTCACCGACGACTGGCGCGCGTTCGTGCCCGAAAAGCCACTGGCGGTGAACGCGCTGCTCGCGCTGACGCTGCTGGAGAGCGGACGTCGCGCGGAGGCCGTGCGCACGCTCGACTTCATCACGGAGAGCTTTGCGCTCGAGGGCGGCGCGCTGACGCCGTCTCTCTCCGCGCCGCTTTCGACCTACGCGTTCACGCCGGAGCAGGTCTGCGCCGCGCTGGGCAGCGAGGAGGGGCTGCGCGCCTGCCGCCTGCTGAACCTGCTGCGTCAGCACGCGCGCCCGATGCCCGCGCTCACGCCCAGCCGCTTCTCCCCGCCGCAGGAGGATGGCCCCCGCACACCGGACGACGCGCCGCTGTGCCCGACGCTCAGCGCGCAGATCACGCCGGAGGACGCCGCGTTCCTGCGCCGCGCGATGCCGAAGCTGCTGCGCGCCCGGGCCGCACGCATCCCCCAGCGCCCCGCGCCCTGCCTGCTCAGCGAGGCCTGGGCGCTCGGCGCGTGGGTGCTCGCCGCCTGTGGCCGCCGTCTGGGCGAGGCCAAATTCACGCAGACCGCCCAGCGCGCCGCCGGAGCGCTGCTGCGCCTTTGCCCGCCCGCTGCGCCTGCCGCGCCGCTGCCGCCTGCCTGCGCATCTGCGGACGCGCTCCACCGCACGCCGACCTGCGGAGCCGCCGCCGCACTGGCGATGCTCCTGCTCGAGCTCGGGCAGACGCAGGGCCTGGAAAGCTACGCCGAAAGCGGCCTGCGCACGCTCGGCGCGGCGCTGCACGCGTTCACCGCGCCGGATGGACAGGTGCTGCACACGGCGCAGGACCCGGCGGCCTTCCTGCCGCGCGTGCCCGCCTGGTGGGACGACGAGCTGCCCGCGCCCGCCGCGCTGCTCGTGCATGCGCTGCGCATGGCCGACGTCCTGCGGCCGGAGGCGGGCTATGCGCAGGCAGCCGGCGTGATCTGGGAGGCCGCCGCGCCGCACGCCCGGCAAAGCCCCATGGCCTGCGCCGGGGTGATTGATGCGATGATGACATAAAACAGGCGCGAAGCGAAGAAGGGGGCTGGGGACCCGGGAAACGAAAAGAGCGCTTGCGCGACTATTCCGTTTTCCGGGGCGGCAGCCCAGCGTAACCCTATCGCGAAGCGATCAAAGAAAAAAGCAGTCAGGGAGCGAAGCGAGCCCTGACGGTCGGTGATCACACAGCCCGGTTCTATTTGAGCGTAGTATGACAACCCCACCGGAAAACCGCTCAGGTCCGGAGATGGCAAAGCGGCCGGGAACTGCATCCCGGCCGCTTCATCCTTGTATTCCATCCCATCACCCCAGCAGCGCTCTGAGCGTCCGCTCATCCAGCGGCGCAGCGGGCGTATCGCCCGCGAGAATCCCGTCGGAGAGCGCCGCCTTTTCCTCCTGCATCTTCGCGATGCGCTCCTCAATCGTCCCCGACGCGATCAGCCGCAGCACCTGCACGCCCCGCGTCTGTCCGATGCGATAGGCGCGGTCCGTCGCCTGATTCTGCGCCGCCGTGTTCCACCAAGGGTCGTAGTGGATGACCACGTCCGCGCCGGTCAGGTTGAGGCCCGTGCCGCCCGCCTTCAGCGAGATCAGGAACACGTCCGCTTCCCCCGCGTTGAAGCGCTCCACCAGGCGCATGCGCTCCGCCTTGTCCGTGCCGCCCGTGAGCAGGAAGAGCGAGAGCCCCTCCGCCTCCAGCCGCGCCTTCAAAAGGTCCAGCATCGACGTGAACTGCGAAAACAGCAGCACCCGGTGCCCGGCCTGCACGGCCTGCGCGCACAGCGCGGCGCACTGCTCCAGCTTGCCGCTGCCGCCCGCATAGCCCTCCAGGCACAGCCGCGGATCGCAGCAGAGCTGCCGCAGGCGCGTCAGCCCCGCCAGAATCTGCATCCGCCGCTGCGGCCCGTCGCCCGGCGCGTCCAGCTCGCCCGCCAGCTTCGCCGCGTGCGCCGCGTAGAGCCGCCGCTGCTCCGCCGTCAGCTCGCTGCCCACGACCGTCTCCACCTTCTCCGGCAGGTCGGAAAGCACGTCCGCCTTCATCCGCCGCAGGATGAACGGCGCGACCAGCCGCCGCAGGTTCTCCTGCGCCTGCACGTCGCCCTCCTGCACGATCGGCGCCTCAAACCGCTCGCGGAAGCGCTTGTAGGGCGGCAGATAGCCCGGCATCAGGAAGTCGAAGATCGACCACAGCTCGCTGAGCCGGTTCTCGATCGGCGTGCCCGTGAGCGCGAAGCGGCTGCGCGCGACCAGCGTCTTCGCCGCCCGCGCGCCCTGCGAGGCCGCGTTCTTGATGCTCTGCGCCTCATCGAGCAGCACATGCGTGAACGTCACCCCGTGATACGCCTGCGCGTCCCGGCGCAGCTGGTCATACGAGGTGATCAGCAGCTCCGGCGCATCCTCGCGTGCGATCTGCGCGCGGCGCTTGACCGCCGTGCCCGCGAGCACCTCGCAGCGAAGCGACGGCGCAAAGCGCGCGGCCTCCATCTGCCAGTTGAGCTGCAGGGACGCCGGGCAGACCACCAGCGCGCGGACGGCCTCGCCGCGCTCCTGCGCCGAAAGCAGCATCGCCAGCGCCTGCACCGTCTTGCCCAGGCCCATGTCGTCGGCCAGGATGCCGCCAAGGCCCGCCTTCTCCATCGCGCACAGCCAGCCATAGCCCGTCCGCTGATAGGGCCGAAGCCCGGCGCGCAGCCCCTGCGGCGGCTCGGCGTCCGTCTCATGCGCGCGGGAGAGCCGCGCAACGAAGTCCCGCAGCTCGCCCGGCTCGCAGAGCTTCATCTCCTCCCTGTCCGCCAGCGCCGCCTCCAGGTACATCGCCCGGCCCAGCGGCACATTCGCGCCGCGCGCAAGCTCCTCCGCGCTCAGGTCCAGCCCGCGCAGCACCTCTCCGGCCTGCGCCGCCTGCTCGAGCGCCTCCCCGGAGAGGAACGTCCCGTCCGTCAGCCGCACATAGCGCCGCTTCTGGCGGTAGGCGCCGTACGCCGCCTCCAGCTCCGGCTGCGTCAGACCGCCGAAGTCGCCCTGCACCAGCAGCTGCGTCCCGCTCCGGCTCACGCCGAAGGTCATCGTCCGGGGCCGGGTGACGTTCATCTGCGTCAGCCGCTCGGCCACCATCACCTCGCCGTCGAGGGACAGCTCCGGCAGCCGCTCGGAAAGCAGCGTGAAGACCGCCTCCTCGTCGCCCGAAAACGCCCAGCAGTCCGGCCCCGCCTCCTCGGGAAACAGGCGCTGCGCCGCGGCCGCCGCCTGCATCTCGCCCAGCGCATCGCGGCGGATGGGCGGGGCCTCCTCCCCGCCGGAGAGCACCGCCGCGCCATAGTCGTACGTCACGCGGCAGGTCAGCCTGTCGCGCCCGTCCATGTCCACATAGAAGCGCGGATGCATGGGCATCGGCGCCATCGACAGCAGCAACTCGCGTCCCGCATTCATGTGCAGCGCTTCGCCCGCGGGCAGCAGCAGCCGCGCGCAGACCTTCGCCGTGTACGCCTCGTCCATGCGCAGGCCGCCGGGCCACTCCTGCGCGATGCTCAGCAGCGGCGCAACCGCGTCAAAGCGGCTGCCGAACGCGCAGCGGATCTCCCCCTCCTCCGGGCACAGCGTGTACGCCCCGCGCAAGCCGGCACACATGCGCGGCGCGGCGAGGATGAGCCGGAAGTCCCCGCCGGCGCGCTCCAGACGGCCCTCCACCTCGCCCGCGCCCTCGACGATCTGCACGCGCCGGGGCTCCTTTCCCTCCATGCGCAGCTCCGCCTCGCGTCCGAGCAGCAGGCGCATCACGCCGTCCAGCCCCTGTTCCACCAGAAGCAGCTGCGCGCCGCGGATCAGCCCCCTGTTCTGCGCCAGCATCAGCACCTGCCGGTAGAGCGCGCGGTCGCGCGGATCGAGCTCCTCCTCCGTGTGCGAGAAGGTCAGCTCCTTGCCGTAGGTTTCACGCGCGCCCGAACCCGCCGCCTGCGCGAAGCCCGCCATGCTGCGCACGGCGTACATGCGCCCGCGGCCGATGCGCAGCTCCAGCCCCATCCGCTGCCCCTGTGCGTGCAGGATCGGGAACAGGCGCACGTCGCCCCGGGACTCATGGCGCAGGCGCACGGCATTCACCTGACGCTGCTGCGCATCCTCGAACAGGCCGTCCAGCCACACCCTGCCCTGCGTCCGCATCATGTCCTCCATGCGGCGGGTCATTCCATTCTGCGCCTGTTTCGGCTGCTGCCGGTCGCACAGCGCGATCAGCAGCGCCGCAACGTGCTTGCACATCTCCCCCGTGCGCGCATAGGCCGGGCAGTCACAATCGCAGCCGAGCAGCTCGTCCTCGTCGAAATCCACAGACACGTCATAAAGAGAGGAGCCGTGCACCTCAGCCTCGCAGTGCACGAAGCCGTTCGGTCCCCGCATCATGCCGAGGAGCTCCACGCGCCCCTCCTGAGCATAGGCCCGGCCCCGCGCGAAAAAGGCGGAATTGTCCACCCATCCGCGCGCCTTTGTCATCGTCAGCATCGCTGTCCTCCCGTACATCCCCGGTTTTTCTTCATTATATCATACTTGCCCGCATGCCGCAAACGTGCTACAATCCCGGTATCCCATGCCAAGGAGGCCGCGACCATGCGCCTGTTCTTCGGACTCTCCCTCCCGCCCTCCGCGCGCGAGGCGACGGCGGACTACGCCCGGCGCGCCGCACAGGCGGTGCCCGGCCGCTATGCCCTGCCGGACAACCACCACATCACGCTGGCGTTTCTGGGCGAGGTGGAGCCTGCGCGCGCCGGCGAGGCCGAAGCCGTGCTTGCCGCCTGCGCCACGGCGTTTCCCGCCCCGCAGGTGACGATCAGGGGCCCGGCGCACTTTGGCCGCGAGGAGAACGCCATCTTCATCCTGCGCGCCGCGGGAGAGCCGCCGCTTGCGCCCCTGCACGACGCGCTCGTCCGCACCCTTCAGGAACGCCGTCTGCCCTTCGATCCCGGGCCGTTCTCCCCGCACGTCACCCTCGCCCGGCACGCCCGTCTGGCGGGCGCCGAGCCGCCGCCGTTTGCGCCCGTGCGCTTTTGCGCCGTGCAGGCACACCTGTTCCTCAGCGCGCGGGACGCAGAGGGCGTGCTGCGCTATACGCCCCTCGCCAGCGCGCCGTTTATGACGGATTCCCCGGGAAATCTCGGGCTTTGACACCTGTTTGTTTCGAAGCGGCGGGAAGTTCTTAAAGAACTCTTGACAAATGTTACAAGATGTCATAGAATATTCATGAATGAACTGAGCTGAAAGGAGACGTATGCCTTCATGAATATTTCCGCGTCCAAGAAAAGATGGGTTGCCGCCGCACTGTGCCTGCTGCTCACGCTCTGCTGTGCCTGTGCATCCGCGCAGAGCTACAAGCTGGGCGATGAGGCGGACGAAATCGCCACCATCCAGACCGCGCTGACGACGCTCAAGCTGTACACCGGCAGCATCACCGGCCACTACGGCGAGAAGACCCAGGCGGCCGTCCAGATCTTCCAGAAGAAATACGCCCTCACGGCCGACGGCATCGCCGGTGAGGACACGATCAAGGCGCTCTACGAGGCCGCCGGCATCGACGCGGCGGGCAGCGCGTCTTCCTCCTCCTCCTCCGGCGAGACGGCGCTCCTGCGCTATGGCAGCCAGAACGAGGCCGTGCGCCAGCTCCAGCAGGACCTGACCACGCTGGGCTACTACACCGGCACCGTGAGCGGCCACTTCGGCTCCAGGACCGAAGCCGCCGTCATGGACTTCCAGCGCAAGAACGGCCTGACGGCGGACGGCGTCGTCGGCGCGAAGACCCTGGCCAAGATCGAGGAGAAGCTGGGCAGCAGCTCGTCCTCCTCCGGCTCCGGTTCTTCTTCTTCGTCCTCGTCGTCGTCGTCTTCCTCGTCGGGCTCCTCGATCCTCAAGTACGGCGTGCAGAATTCCGAGGCGGTCAAGACGCTGCAGACGAACCTCAAGACGCTGGGTTACTACAAGAACGGCTCCGTCACCGGCAACTTCGGCAACCTGACCAAGGAGGCCGTCGCCCAGTTCCAGCGCGATAACGGCCTCGACGCCGACGGCATCGCGGGCGCCAAGACGCTGGCCAGGATCCAGGAGAAGCTGAGCGGCTCCTCGTCGTCCTCCTCGTCGTCTTCCTCGGGCACCTCGTCCTCCTCGCTGCTGCAGCTGGGCTCCAATTCCGACGCGGTCAAGACCCTGCAGACGAACCTCAAGACGCTGGGCTACTACACCGGCAGCCTGACCGGCAACTTCGGCGAGAAGACCCAGGCGGCCGTCATCGCCTACCAGAAGACGAAGGGCCTGACCGCCGACGGCATCGCGGGCAGCAAGACGCTCGCCGCCATCGCCGCGGACCTGAACAAGAACACGTCCTCGTCCTCGGGCAGCAGCAGCAGCGGCTCCTCCTCTTCCTCCAGCCTCGCGCAGCGCGCCAGCCAGGTCATCTTCTCCAACTATTCCAACTGGGGCAGGAATTACGAGAACGGGGAGCTGTGCACGGTCTACGACTTTGAGACGGGCTACTCCTGGACGCTGCGCATCATGAGCAAGGACAAGCACATGGACGCCGAGCCGGCGACGGCGCAGGACACGGCGATCATGAACAAGGCGTTCGGCAACAAGCAGACGTGGACGCCGAAGGTGGTCTGGGTCACGTTCTCGGACGGCAAGACCTACATCGGCAGCACGCACAACGTGCCGCACACCCCGTATCACATCACGACCAACAACTTTGACGGTCACCTGTGCGTGCACTTCCCGCGCCCGATGGCGGACGCGGAGGCCACCGGTCCGTACGCGGTCAGCCATCAGGAGGCCATCCTGGCGGGCTGGGAAGCGACCAAGAAGCTGATGCAGTAAGGGCTTCGCAGCCGGACATCCATCCAGGGGGAGCAAGGGCGCTCCCCCTTTTTCATGCCCGGCGGAGGCTGCGCGATCTTCCCGTCAGATCCTCCATGAAATTGCAAACCCGCGCGGTCCATGCTATAATAGAGGTGCAGCTTGACACAGGGAGGGGACTTGTCATGGCCACCATGCGGGATATTGCCGACGCCGTCGGCGTGAGCCTGACGACGGTATCCAACGTCATCCACGGCCACACAGAGCGCGTTTCCCCGCAGATGCTCGAGCGGATTCAGGCCGCCATCGAGCAGATGCACTATGTGCCGAACATGTCCGCCCGTGCGCTGGTGAGCCATTCCTCGCGGATCATCGCGTTTGTGGAGACGCACAAGCCGCAGGAGACCTACGCGGGCAACGGCTTTGCGGGCGTGCTGCTCTCCGGCATCGAGAACGTGGTGACCCGGCACGGCTACTTCCTGATGATGCGCCGTGGCACGGACGAGGCCACGCTGCGCCTGATGCTCAACAACTGGAGCCCGGACGGCGTGATCTTCAAGGACTGCGTGCCGCAGAGCCTGGTGGACTTTGTCAAGAAGCAGGGCAAGCCCTGTGTGTCGATCAACACGTATCTGGACGACCCGACGCTCATTCAGGTGCACGCGGCGGACTACGAGGGCGGGCGCATCGCCACGGAGCACCTGCTCTCGCTGGGGCACCAGAGCATCCTGTTTGTGGGCGCGGTGCACCACGGCTTTTCCAACAATGACAAGCGCTACGAGGGGCACTGCGACGCGCTGCGCGCCGCGGGCATCGAGCCGGACCTGTCGCACCTGATCAACAGCCTGCATCCGTTTGCCGCGGACCGGGGCATCGCGATGGGCCGTCAGCTAGCGCAGCGCCGGGACTTCACCGCGATTGCGGTTTCGGGCGACCAGTACGCTGTCGCGCTGATGGCGGGGCTGCGCGAGGGCGGCGTGCGCGTGCCGGAGGACGTATCGGTCGTCGGCTTTGACGATGTGGACATCGCGCGCATGTGCTGGCCGCCGCTGACGACCATTCGCCAGGACGGCATTGGCAAGGGCACGCGCGCGGCGGAGGCGCTCTTTGCGCTGATTGCGGGCGAATCGCCCGATCCGAAGGACTTCACGCTGCCGGTGGAGCTCGTCGTGCGCGGGTCGACGGCAAGGGTGAGGGAATAAAGGAAAACTGCCGGAAACAGGCACAAAGAAGGGTCAAGGGAAATCCCCCTTGACCCTTCTTCGCTTCGCGCCTCATTAAGCCTCTGTTTCCTTTACCTGTTTTTCCATTTCTTCCCTGATTTCCTCGGGCGTCGCCTTCCCCAGCACGCCCTGCGTCATGTCCTTCGGGCCGCCGCCCTTGCCGCCAAAGCGCGCGCAGAGCGCCTTCGTTGCGCCGCGCACGTCCGACTCCTGTGCGCTCAGCGCAAAGCTCCAGCCGTCCTCCCTCGGCGCAAGCACGAGCGCCAGCGCCGCGCCCTCCGCCAGCAGCCCCGCCGCCTTGCGCAGCTGACCCGCGTTCAGCATGTCCGCCACGACCAGCCGCACCCGCTTGCCCCGCTCGCGCTCGGCCTCGGCCTCGAACAGCCGCATGCCCAGCGTCTCCGTGCGCAGGCGCAGCGCGTCGCGCTCGGCGTAGAGCTTCGCCGTGGCTTCGGCCGTCTCGCCCGGCTTCACGGAGAGCAGCCGCCCGATCTCGCGCACCTGCGCCTGCTCCATGTTCTCGTATTCCAGCGCGCGCCGCCCGCAGAGGATCGACACGCGCACGCCACTCTTGTACTTCATCAGGCCGATGACCTTCACCTGCCCGACGCCGCCGGTCTGCGCGACGTGTGTGCCGCAGCAGGCGCAGGTGTCCACGCCCGGGATGTTCACGATGCGCACGTCGCCGTCGATCGCCTTCTTGCTGCGGTAGGTCATCGCGGCAAGCTCGTCCTTCGGCGGCACGCGCGCCTGCACGGGCAGGTTCGCCCAGATGGCCTCGTTGGCCAGCTGCTCCACACGGCGCACGTCCTCCTCGGTGAGCATGCCGTTAAAGTCCATCGTCACGGCGTCGGAGCCGATGTGGAAGCCCACGTTGTCGTAGCCGTAGAGCCTGTGGACGAGGCCGGAGAAGATGTGCTCGCCGCTGTGCTGCTGGGTCATGTCGAGCCGGCGCACGGCATCGACGCGGCCCTCGACCATCTCGCCCACGGGCAGCGCCCCGTCGGTCAGGTGCATGATGGTGCCGTGGCTGTCGTGCACATCCAGCACGTTCGCGCCGCCGAGCGTACCGTGGTCGGCGCCCTGTCCGCCGCCCTCCGGGAAGAACGCCGTTCGGTCGAGCTCGACCGCGTAGCGCCCCTCCCCCTTGTCCTCGCAGGCGATGACCTGCGCCGTAAACGCCCGGAGCTCCGGGTCCTGATCGAACAGACGAATCGTCATGATATGCCCTCTTTCCGCTGATGATGCCGATATTGTACCACAGATCCGCGCTCAGCGGAAGTACTCCTCGGTGTACTCGCCCGTCATCACGACGCTGCCGTCCGCGAGCAGCGCGATGGCGAAGCGCGAGCCCGCGGCGATGTCCACGACGTCCCGCAGCGCGCGCACCTGCGCGGCGTGCCCTTCGTCCGCCCCGGCGAAGCAGACGGTGCCGTCCGCGCGCAGGCCGAGCACGAAATCCAGGCCCGCCTCGACCTTGACCACGTCCGTGAAGCCCTCCGTCGCGCAGGCTGCGGCGGCGCGGACCGTGTCACCCGGCGTCACCCAGCCCGTCGCGTCCACGCGCCCGTCCGCGCGCAGCGCCGCGAGGATGCCGAAATGCATGTCGAGATCGACGTACGGCCCGTTCACGAAGGCCTCGTGCCGCACGCCCAGCTCGAAGCCCGCCCAGTTCGCGTCGATGAGCACCTGCCCGTCCATCGTCAGTGCGGCGTAAGGATCGGTCTCCCCGCCCAGAAGCTCCTGCACGCGCACACCGCGCAGCCACTCCGGCAGGCTCGTGAGCGCTCCCTCCGGAAAGCTGAGCGCCCACGCCTCGATCATCATTTCATCGTTGCCGTCGATGGGAAAGCCGATCCTCCCGCCGATGCGCGAAGCATGCAGCCCCTCCGTGCCCGCGGCCTTTTTACCGCCGCGCGGATGACGCCCTCCCGCGTGATGCCGTGCACACCGACGCTGTACGAGCAGACCTGCGCCATGTCCGTCCAGCCGCGCACGGCCGCAAGGCACGGGCTGTGCGGCATGTCGTCGCCCATGATCGCGACCGTGCCGTCCGCGCGCAGGCCGAGCACATACATGTCGCCCGCCTCCACGCTGACCACATCGTGAAACTCCTCGCCGAGCATGCGCAGCATGTCCGCGCGGATGTAGCCGCTGCGCGGCTCCTTGCCGATGTAGGTGTACACGCGGCACCAGCGCTGATCACCCTTTTCCTGCTCCTCCATCACATATACGCTGCGCCCCGCGGGCAGCCTTGTGATCACCTCGCCGCCGGGGCTCTTGCGCAGGTTCACGCTGTCTTTCGCCACCTCCGCAAAACCCAGCTGCGCCAGCGCGCCCGACGCGCACAGGCACAGCGCCAGAAACAGGCAAAAAGCCGCCATCCGTTTCATTCGTTTTTCCTCCCGTTTCCACCCTTTTCCTATACAGACGGGATATATCGTGAATTTCTTCCCGGTTTCGCGCAAATTCGCTTTTCTATGGAGCGGCAAAGTGTGGTATAATGAAGCTGGACAGCCGGAGTCCTGATCCGGTGAACGCACCCCCAGAGGAGGGATCATTTCATGAAGAACCCGTTGATCATCACCATCGGCCGCGAATACGGCAGCGGCGGCCGTGAAATCGGCAAGGCGCTGGCCGAAAAGCTGGGCATCTCCTTCTACGATAAGCAGATCATCAGCCTCGCCGCGGAAAAGAGCGGCCTCTCCCCCGAGTTCATCACCAACAACGAGCAGCGCGTGCGCAGCGGCTTCATGCAGAATCTGGCCGCCTCCGCCGCGTATCAGAGCGGCTTCTTCTCCAGCCAGTACCTGCCGCTCTCCGAGACGATCTTCATCTCCCAGGCGCAGGTCGTCCGCGACATTGCCGCCCGGGAGCGCGCCGTCATCGTCGGCCGCTGTGCGGACTACATCCTCTCCGGCCGCAAGAACACGGTGAACATCTTCATCCACGCGCCCATCGAGGACCGCGTGCGCCGCATCATGGCGCTCTATCAGCTCAGCGAGGCCGACGCGATGAAGGCCATCGCCACCTCCGACAAGGAGCGCGGCAACCACTACTTCCGCTATACCGACAAGAAGTGGGGAAAGGCGCAGAACTACGACCTCTCCATCAACTCCTCGCTGCTGGGCATCGAGGGCACGGTGGAAATGCTGGCGGACGTCGCCGGAATCGAGGATCGCGTCCTGTGAAGCCCCTGATTCCTTCCCAAACCGCGCTGGTGCTGGGCGGCGGCGGCGCGAAGGGCTCCTATGAGGTCGGCGCCATCGCCGCGTTGCGCGAGCTGGGCATCGAGGCCGGCAGCGTATACGGCGTGTCCATCGGCGCGCTCAACGCGGCCATGTACGCGCAGGGCGACATGGAGAAGGCCGAGGCGCTCTGGTCGAGCATCCGGCTGTCGGATCTGCTCAGCCCCGAGAGCCTGGCCCTCGCCGACGACGCCGAGGCGATCTTCAACCATCCGGAGAAGGCGCTGGAGTTCATCTCCCGTAACGCGCAGAACCGCGGCATGGACGTCACGCCGTTTCGCCAGGTCATCGAGACGTATGTGGACGAGGCGGCGGTGCGCCGCAGCACGGTGCGCATGGGTCTGGTGACGACACGCTTTCCGTCGCTGAACATGGTGGAAAAGCGCATCGAGGACATGGAGGACGGCTCGCTGACCGACTGGCTGATGGCCTCGAGCGCCTGCTACCCCGCCTTCCCGATGGCAAGCGTCGGCGGCGAGCGCTACATCGACGGCGGCTTCTGCGACAACGCGCCCGTCGAGATGGCGGTGCGCGGCGGCGCGCGGCACATCATCGTGCTGGACATCGGCCGCAACCCCTCGCACACGCAGTACCGCACGCGCCCAAACATCACCTACATCCGGACCTCGCAGCCGCTGGGCGGCCTGCTGACGTTCAGCCCGGAGCAGGCGGCGCACAACCGCGTCATCGGCTACAACGACGTGATGCGCGCCTTCGGCCAGATGCGCGGCACGCGCTACGCGTTCGATTCGCTGGACGCCCAGGTGCTCTATGCCCGCGCGGAGGACTTCGTCATCCGCCTGACGCAGGTGGAGACGGGCCTGCAGAGCGCCAACGCGATCACCCGGCGGGACAAGGCCGCCCCGCTGTTCTCCCTGCTCGAGGAGGGGCTGCGCCCCGGCGCGGACGTGATCGACTACTTCCTGCGCGCCTGCGAGCTGTGCGCGGAGATCGCGGAGGTCAATCCGGCGCAGGTGTTCACCTTTGCGGCGTTCACCGACGAGCTGCGTGCGCGGCTGCCGCTGGAGAAGGCGGAGTCGATGGTGGACAGCCTGCTCGGCGGGCGCATCGGCGTGCTCTTTTCCGCACCGCAGCCGGACAGGAAGCTGATCATCGCGTGCCTGTACCACCTGCTGCAGCGGGAGAACAGCTTCTCCTCGCTGGCGATGCACACGCTCAGCGCGTTCCCGCGCGAGCTGCTGTGCGCGCTGACGCTGAGGAATATCCTGTAAAAGCAATCGCTCCCACCCGTAATGGCAGGTGTCCGTAAGGCAGTAACAGTCACAGCAGTTTGCTCTGCTGTGGCTGTTCTTGTATATTATCCCGTTATGTGATAATATGGAATCGAACGGACCTGCAATTCAGAATTTTGATTGGGAGGTGAGACTTTGGAAAAATTTAAAACTTTGAATCGCTATCAAAAAGGTGTCCTGATATTTTTGATTGCAATGGCACTGGTGTTTGCGGCGGTTTATCCCATGACAATTTCAAAAGTTGGATTTGAATACAAGGACACAATTCTTGTCCCAAGTCTAGAAAATGGCAGTACGGTGTATTCCGGTAAAATCCAAGGGCAACAGGCACGTTTTACGGTGTCGGAGGATAAGACCGTTGTATTTCAGCATGGTAATAAAACCTATGGTCCTTATACAGCAAAAGAAGACCCTACAGCTATTCCGAAGGACGAAGAAATGGCAGAATACATGACCGGTGTGGAGCTTCGTCAAGGAGAAGATATTCTGTTTCGTGGGGGCGTTTTGGAAACCGGGGATTCATATTGGTTATACAATGAGGATGGAACCTTAGATAACTTTGGATTTTCCTATGTAACCAGCTACGGAATCGAAAGGGACGAAAACGGGGATGAAATTGATCCCCTGGAGCCATCTGCCTCTACCATACTGGAGCTGATGAATGATCCCGAACTGACACATAAGGGCGAATGGTTTGCATGGTTTGGAGCTTTGTTCATTTGCGTTCTCAATGCAATTTCTATTTTGTTTGCAGATGAGCTGTTCCGTTGGAATCTGGCATTTCGGATTCGCAATGTCGACCATGCAGAGCCGTCTGATTGGGAAATTGCAGGAAGATATATCGGCTGGACTGTTCTGTCGATTATGGCATTGGTACTCTTTATCATTGGGCTACAGTAGCAAAACTTCCAGTTTATCGAGCAGATACAAGGGCGCACTTCTATACAGACGATACCTGTATGTGCAGTTTGCGTCGTCTCACTCCGTACAAGGGGCTGTGCCCGTTGCGATACCTAATAATGTCTATCCTTGTGCAACAGAAAACGGTGAACGAGCTATTGTTCCGTTCACCGTTTTCCGTTTTAATGTTTCATCTGATATACTGTCTTATGAACACCTTGCTAAATCGGGTGGGTTTTTTTCGCTCAACTGTCTAGAGGTGTACAAAAAGCTGCTCCCCCATCCGTTCGGGGGAGCAGCTTTCAAATCCGCGTCACTTCTTCTCGTTCCATCCCTGCATGTCCGCCGGGAAGACCACGAGCACGGCCTGAATGTCGGACAGGGAGCGCGCCTTGCTCAGGTCGAGGTTGAGCGTGATCGTGTTCTCGCCCGCGCCCGCCGCCTGCACCGGCAGCGTCACATACAGCCCGCTGGGCAGGCTCTCCGGCGCACCGGCGACCTCGCTGACCAGCAGCGCGGCCTGCGTGCCGTCCGCCAGCTTCACCACCGCGCCGACGCCCTCGCCGCCGACCGTGGAGCCGCGTCCGCCCTCCATCGCCGCGTCGGTGCGCGTTGCGCCCTCGCCCGCGTCCAGGGAAACGCCCTCCGGCAGCGCATGCACCACGCACGCCAGCACGTTCTTCGCGTCGCCGGAGCCGACATACAGGTTGAAGCGGTCGCGCAGCACATCGCTCTCCAGCTTCAGGTAGCCCTCGCAGGAGCGCGTCTTCGTGAAGCCGCGCTGCGTGCCGGCCAGCTCGGCGTACACATCCTCGGCGTCCAGGCAGCGCGCCTGCGGATAGGCGCTGCGCGCGTCGGCCAGGCTCGCCCACTGCTCCTCATGTCCACAGACCAGGCAGATGCCGCTGCACGCGCCCTCGCCGTCCAGATCGTAGATCCACATGGTGCAGCGCGCGGTGTGCTGCGTGCCGCAGCCGTAGCGGCAGACGCTGCTGTGCGCGCCGTTTCCGGCGTAGGTCCAGGGCGTCTCGTACCAGTGGGACTTCTTCTGCAGCACCTGACGCTCCTGCGCGCCGCAGCGCTCGCACTTCACGTCCTGCCAGCCCTCCTGCATGCAGGTCGGGAACTCGGCCTTGAGGCGCGTCCAGTCGTGGCCCAGCGCGGCGACGGTGACGGTCAGCGTGTGGCCGTTCTTGCAGATGTACTCGCGGGAGCCCTTGGTCGTGCAGTACGGCTCGGAGATCACCTTCTTCAGCTTCATCGTCTCGTAGCAGGTCGGGCAGTAGACCTCGTCCGCCAGCGCGGCGGCGCAAAGGCCCGCAAGCACCAGCGCCAGCAGCAGCAGCGCAAGCAGTTTCTTCTTCATGGATGTCCCTCCCGTGTTGATTTGGGGCGAATCGCTCCGGATTTCACCCGTTTTTCCATGGTTACAGTATAGCGGATGCAGCAGTCAAATGCAACCGTTTTCAGGGGAAAAGCGGACTTTTGCGGCCGTTTTGCCGCATCAGAGCGGCGCCTCCTGCTCAGGCGCGACGGTGTAGCCCTCCAGCGCGCAGCGGACCGTCACGCGCATCACGCCGCCCTTCGTGCAGGTGAACAGCGTCAGGTCCCAGTCGCCCGTCTGCATCTCCTCCACGGCGGTCTTGGCCAGCTGCTCCACGGCACAGACGCTGTAGCGGAACACGTTGCCGTCCATGTCCGTAAAGCGCACCTCGTCCCCGGGAACCAGCTCCTTGAGCCGCCCGAAGTGCCGGTCATAGTTGTGCCCGCAGATCACCACATCGTGGCTGTAGACCGAGCCGACGTAGCGGCAGGGCGCCTTCTTGAGCTGCGGATAGCTCCAATCGCTCATGACGGGCAGGGACAGCTCCAGCGAGGGGATCTCCACCACGCCGATGTACGTCTCCCCGTCGATCTCCTTCGTGGGCATCTCCATGTCCGGATAGCGCACGAACGCGGGCTGCGACGCCGCCTGCTTCAGGTAGGGCAGCAGCACGTCCAGCAGCTTCGACCAGGCCCTTTGCAGCTGGGCCCAGGAGAGCGCATGCCCCTCGCTGTCCGTCGGCCAGGGCGTCAGGTTGCCGGACGCGTCCATCACCCAGGGCAGCAGCGCGCCCTCCCCGTTCACCGTCCAGCCCGAAAGCGGCGCCTCCTGCAGCGCGGACGCGGGCAGCTCCGCCGGATTCGCCTCGATCGCAGCGCCCTCCGACGCTTCTTCCTTTGCCGATGCAGCCGGAGCGGGCGCTTCAACCTGCGCCGACGCGGCCGGAGCGGACGCTTCAATCCGGTCCGCCTCGATCGCAGCGCCCTCCGGCGCTTCTTCCTTTGACGATGCAGCCGGGGCGGGCGCTTCAACCTGCGCCGACACGGCCGGAGCCGACGCCTGCGCCCAGCCCGCTTCAACTGTGACGCCCTCCGGCGCTTCTTCCTGCGCCGACGCAGCCGGAACGGGCGCATCAATCCGGCCCGCTTCCACCGCCGCATCCGCTGTGATTCCAAGCGGCGCGGACGCATCGGCGCGCAGCTGCGCCCATTCATGCACCCGGCCGGTCCCGTCCGTCACGCGCGCCTGCGGCACGCCGCTTTCGTCCACGGGCCAGGGCATCGGCTCGCCCTGCGCATCGAGCGGCCAGTCGAGTGGGACACCCTGCGCATCCGTCAGCAGCAGCGTCTCCCCCTCTTCCTCCTGCACCGCCGGGAGGGCCTCCATGAGCCGGCCGAGCGCTCCGGTCGCCGCCGTCTGCGCATGCTCCTGCTCCCGGAGGTTGTTCAGCGTCAAAAGAAGGGCGGCCGCAATCAGCAGCAGCCCCGCCGTCATCAGCAGGCAGCCCGGATGCCTTCCACCCCGCTTATCCATGTCTTCTCCTCCGCAGCCAGCCCAGGATGAACAGCACCATGCCCGCGCCCGCCAGCAGCGGTACGGGCCACCAGAGCAGCCCCGTCTGCGGCAGCTTTCCCGAGGGCCGCGGCGGGCGCACGCCCCGCTTCCTGTTGACAATGGTGATCTCCCGGCCCGGCCCGCGGCAGGACGTGATGTAGGTGCCCGTGTAGTCCACGCTGTGCGTGTAGCCCTCCGGCACGCCCACCTCCGTCACCTTGAAGACCGCGGGCTGCGCGATGCCGCGCACATCCCAGGTATAGCGCCAGCCGTTCTTCGCGCTGAGCGTCACAGTGTCGTACAGGCGGTCGTTGACGTAGAGCCGTACGGTGATCTGCTCCGGCCTGTCCGCGCTCTGCCCGTCCACCCAGACCTTGCGCACGCGGATTTCGTCGTAGTGCCGGACCTCCTCCGGCTTCGGATCGACGGTGAGCCCGTACACCCAGTTGTCCCGCGCATCCCGCGAGGGCAGCGCGACCAGCGACGGCTGCGGCATGTACATCCGGCCGTCCTGCATGTACGGCGTGCCGGTCACCAGATACAGCCCGACGCTCAGCCCGGCAAAGACGGCGCTGCCGTCCTCCCCGGCGTCCGCCCTGCGGTAGGCGCGCCCGCCCGCGCCGACATAGCCGGACAGCGTCCCGGCCAGCGTGCTCCAGCCCTCGCTGTCCAGACCCTCGAGGTCCTCGGCGCTGCACAGATCGGCGAAATCCCAGGTCGGCGTGAATGTGCCGAAGCCCGTCATCTCCGCCACGCGGTAGAGCGTGAACGACATGCCCGCCACGGAACGGATGGTCAGCGATCCCGTGCGCCCCGGCTCGATCGGGTCGATGGCGCGCGCCGCCGGGGCAGCGCTCACCAGCGCCAGCACGAGCAGTGCCAGCGCGAGCACCCGTCCATTCAGCCTGTGCATGATACCGCTCCTCAAGCGCACAGCGATTCACCTCCGTAACTTTGCTTTTTCCCCGCTCACGTCCGCCTGCGCGGCCAGAACAGCGCAACCAGCAGGAACACCGCCAGCAGCGGAGCGCCCACGGCCAACGCCACCTTCCAGCGCTCCACGCGCTCCGCGTCCGCCGTGACCACGGCGGCCTGCCGGACCTCCGGCGTCGCGACGCGGTGCCCGCGCACCAGCAGCCTGTGGGAGTTGATGCCATAGGGCGTGCACGTCACCAGCGTGCACAGATCGGCCTGCGGGTCGATCTCCAGCGCGCTCACGTCCTCCGGCAGCACGGTCAGGATCTGATCGACCTCATAGGTCAGCGTCTCCCCGAGCACATGGAGCATGAACGTGTCGCCCGTCGCCAGCTTGTCCAGGCTCGTGAAGATGCGGGCCGAGGGCAGGCCGCGATGGCCGGAGAGCACGCAGTGCGTCCCCGCGCCGCCCGTGGGCAGCGAGCTGCCCTCGATGTGGCCGACGGCGATCTGCAGCACGCCCTCGCTCGTGCCGTGATAGATGGGCAGGGAGCAGTCGATCTTCGGGATCTCGACATAGCCCATGATGCCCGTGCCGGAGACGTCCAGCAGGCTGTCATAGACCGCCTGCTCCTCCTCGCTCATCATAAAGCGCCCATTCCTGCCGATCAGCGTCTCATTGTACGCCCGGGCCTGCGCGAGCAGCTCGTCAAAGCGCGAATGGTCCAGCTCCGCGACCGTGTCGCTGTAGCTGGCAATCGCGCGGGATTGATGCATGGAATTCCACCAGTCGCTGACGGTGGGGTACAGCATCAGGGAGAGCCCTGCAAGGAGCACCAGTACCAGCGCAATCGTTGAAAGATGCTTTCTCATAGCGTTCTCCCTGATGCTGCCAAAGCCCGGGGAGGGGCCTTCCCCTCCCCGGACGCAGCACAGCCTTGCGGTTTACGCGCGCGTACGGCGCTTGGCGATCAGCAGCGCCACCGCGCCGACGGCCAGCACGCCGCCCAGCACATAGAAGATCGTCGTGCCGATGCCGCCGGTGGAGGGCAGCTCCGTGCCGGACTGGTTGAGCACCTTGACCTCATTAACGCCCTGCGGCGCCTCAGTCGTGCCGTTGACCACGCCGTTCTCGCCGATGACGATGGTCACCGGACCGGCGAGCTTGTTGTAGCCCGCGGGCGCCGCCGTCTCGGTCAGATAGTAGGTGTCAGCGTCCAGACCCTTGATGGTGAACTTGCCGGTCGCATCCGTGGTGATCTCGGTCACGGTGCCGGTTTCGTCGGTCTTGGCCACGCGGTAGACGTTGTTCTCCTCGGAGACCAGCGCGATGGGGGTGCTGCCGTCCGCTTTCTTGCTCAGCGTGAAGGTCGCGCCGGCAAGGCCGATTTCTTCGGTCTTCGCATCCGCGCCTTCACCAGTCATCTTATTCGTGTACTTGAACACGTCCACATCCCAGGTATAGGTCTTGGTCTGGCTGTCCGGCGTGTACTTGGTGTTGCTGCTGTCGCCGTAGCTGACCTTGCTGGTGTTCGGGTTGCCCTCGCCCGCGATCACGGCGTTCTCGTTGACCGTCGCGGTGTAGCTGATGACGATCTGATCATTCGCCTTCAGCGTGTCGCAGAAGGCCTGCGTGAAGCGCACCTCGAAGGTGCAGCCGTCGGTGAGGCCCTCCGTCACCACCGTGTAATTGGACGCATCGACGGTCGTGCCATTCAGCGTGATGCCGGTCACGCCGGTGTAGGTCAGACCGGCGGACATGGTGTCGTAGAACACATAGTTCTCCGCACCGGCCTGCGCCGTGATGGTGCTCCTGAAATTCACCGTCTGGCCGATGTCCGCGTCGTTCTTATCGCCGTAATTGCCGGTGGAGTCCTCCTCAACCGTCTTGACGTTCGTCGGGACCTCGTTCTTCTCCTCCATGGTCACGTCCGGGTTGGTCGTGTCCAGCGCGCAGAGCGTGCCCAGCGTGGTGTCCACGAGGTAGTAGCCCAGATCCAGCCCCGTGAAGGAAACCGTCGTCGTCGTAGCGGTCACGGAACCCTGAGTGGTGATGCTGTTGTCCTTGGCGTACTTCTGCGCGGCCTTGGCGAACGCAGCGGCGTCAGCGTCCTTGACCCAGGTCACATAGCCCTGATCATCAACATTAACATAGGTGCCCTTGATGGCATCGCTGTTGATGAAGGTGTTCCACGCGGTCGTCGCCTTGTAGGCATAGGCGTTGGCAGACGCGTTGTAGCTCTCCAGATCGAGAATCTGATAGATGGTGTAGGTCTGATCGACAACAGCGTCATTGATGGTGATGGAGCCGGTTTCGCCTTCCGCGTAGCCCAGCGCCGTCAGGCCCAGCGTCAGAACCACGGCCAGCAGAAGGCTGACCAGTTTGCGGGTGTTGCTCATAGATTTGTTCCTTTCCTTTTTTCTTCATGTGTTCGATGGTGACGGGAAATGGCGCTTTTCAGGAGGATGACCGGTCCCCCTTCCTGCGCTGAGCGTGGATATACAACAGGAGAATGCCTGCCGCTGTCAGCAGCACGCCTCCCATGGTATACGGGAGCTGGCCGGGACCGCCGGTAGCAGGGAGCGCATAGCTGGTGGTGTTCGTGATGGTTTCATCCCAACTCAGCGCGTTTCCTCCGCTGTCCGTGACGGTGACGGTCGCATGGTCATAGGCGACCTTGACCGAATAGGTATTCGGGTTGGCGGCATAGCCGGCCGGCACCTTCGTCTCCTTCAGCGTGTAGACATGGCCGGAGGGGATGTTCGTGAACGACACCGTGCCATCTTTATCAGAAGTACTCTTCATGTCCGCCACTTCAACGCTTGTCCTGTCGCCCCGGCAGATCGAGCAGTTGTTCGTGTCATGCGCCAGCGTGAACACCGCGCCGGGCACAGCCCTGTTGTACGAATCCACCTTCCTGAAGGTCAGCTCGGCCAGATAGCCGTGAACCGACGGAATGGGGAATTCCACCGTCTTCGGATCGGACACCGACCGGTCGCCGTCCGTTCCTTCGACCGTCCGGTATTGCAGGGTCGTCGTGTCGTTGGTGGGATAGATCGTTCCTTCGACGAAGCCGGTTTTCTCGTTCTTCAGCCGGACGCGGTAGACCAGCGAATAGGTGTAGATGGTCGTGCTCCCGGACGTGGTTGCCTGATAGCCCGAGTTCTTGAGGTCCCAGCTGATTGCCTTCTTTTCGCCGATAAACGAAGCGGTGTTCTCGCCGTTCTCCTCATACGACCCCGTCAGGGCACCGGGAACCAGTTCAGGCGTCTTGTTGTAGAAGCCGATGAACTCGACCGTATCCGCCACGCCATTGCTGGTCGGCAGCGGATCGCTCGCCACCCAGTCCGCGACGGAGCCCGCCTCGACCTTCTGCTTGATCTCCGCAAAGATCTTGTTGAATGCGGAGTTCAGGCCCGTAGAGTTGGTGCTGTCGTAGTAGTAGCCGGAACCGATGCTGTTGCGCAGCCAGTTCTTGTAGGCCTCCGTGCTGCTGGCATCGCCGATCTCGTAGGTGGTGCCTCTCCGGTCCACGACGGAGAAGCCGTCAGCGTTTTCACTCTGCGTGATGTACTTCTGGATCGTCTGACCGGCAACATCCACGCCGATGGAGAAGATCGTCGTACCGCTGTTCTTGATTGCCGCAGCCTTGTTGCGCGCGCGGATGGCGGCTTCGTCGCTGTAGCTGGTGCCGTAGAGACACTTCTTGTTCAGCACATGGTCATAAAACCGGCCCGTGGAATCATAGGGGTCATAGCCGGAATAGCCGGAGCTGATGTAGGTCGTCGGGAAGCCGTCGCTCAGGAAGACGATGAACTTGTTCCGGTTTGACGTCTTATCCAGCATATCAGAAGCCATCGCCAGGCCCGCCTCCACGTTGGTGAAGCGGCTGTGGGAATCTGCATAACCACTGGCATTGATGATGTTGCCCGTCTGCGTGCGCATGGTGTTCTTGAGCACATTGGCCTGCTCCTGTGTTGAACAGCTCTGCAAGCCGAAGATCTTGTGTGCATCCGTGTTGAACGCCACGAAGCCGACCTTGCTGATGCCCAGCGAGTTGTTCGCAGTAAACTGGTCGAGAAAACTCTCCGCTGCATCCATGGCCGCCGCGTAGCGGGTCACACCGCCGAAGTTGGAGTTCATCGTGTTGGAAATGTCCATCACGATGACGACGGCCATATCCGGCTCTTTCGTTACCTCCTTAACGTCCATGCTGGTCTGCACCTGCAGCGTGATGTCGAACACGTTTTCCAGGTCCGTGCCCGAGATCGTCTTGCTGACGCTGACGGAGCCGTCATCCGATGTGTTCGTCCCGCCGCGCTCCTTGACCTGAACATCCGACGGCTGGGCTGCAGTTGTTGCTCCATCATCCGCCAGCAGGCTGACCGATGCCGCCGCGACGGAGGCCGGCCTGCGCGCGGTGAACGTGCTGGCGGCACTGCCGCTGTAGCGCTGGAACCAGCCGCTGCTGCGCAGGGCCATCCAGTTTGTGCCCACAGCCGCCTCGGCCAGCGAGTTCGGGTCACCGTAAATCAGGTAGAACACACGGTTATACAGGTCGGAGAATTCCTCCTCTGTCAGCTCGCCCAGCTCGCGGGCCTCGCGCAGCTGATCGAGCAGCGCAAACGCCGTCTGCATGGACGCATCGTCCAGTGAGCCCTGGGCCTCCAGCGCCTCCACCTGCGCAAGATACACGTCATATGCCGTCGGCGGGGCGAAGCACGCCTCCGTGTGCGTATGCTCCTCCAGCCCGCAGATCAGCGCGCCGCTTTCGTCATAGCACTCGGCCGTGTGCGCATGCCCGGTCTGCCCGCACAGCGGCTCCGGCGTTGCTGTCGGCTCCGGCGTCTCCGTCGGCGGGGCGAAGCACGCCTCCGTGTGCGTATGCTCCTCCAGCCCGCAGAT
>CAMENN010000034.1 GCA_945928315.1 uncultured Clostridia bacterium | reverse complement strand
GTGATTTCTCCGCTGCGCAGCTGCTGCTTTCTGAGCATCCACTCGGTCATAAAGCTGTTGAGGATGTTGTAATGACGCTGTAATATTGGATTGCCTGATTACCTTACTTTGTTTCGCCAACAAAGATTGTTTCACCGGATGGGGCAAGCAGCGCATACGTATTCTGTTCAGCCCTGATTACCCAAACGTGTTCATTCAATTTGGCATGAGCAGTTTCTTCATCAGCAAGGTCGATATACCCAAAGTAAACTCTAATTTCGCTCAGTTTCTCTTCAGTGGTATTCAACTGAGAGGCTATTTCTTTCCGAGTGTAAGCGCCGTTTCCTCCGAAATCGCATCTGTATCTGGCAATGTTCCTGTAATAAATACCGGATACAGGTCAGGCATGGTGTAACTCACAATCTCCCCGTAAGACGTTTCTGTCACATTGCAAACACCACCGTAAGGCAAATTATCAATGTCCGGACGGAAAGTGACACTCCAGATGCGCAGACCATCGTTGACTTCTGTCATCATTGCTTCAATCTGCGCCTTCTCCAAGCCGTGTGCGTCCTTAGCGATCAAAAAATCCTTCGCTGTCTGAATCGCTTGCTCTTCCGTGAGTTCGCCACCAATTGGCAGAACATAGTTTTCGTCCTCGTCGGACAGCATGTCGTTCTTTTGAAGCAGAGCATTGTACCAGACTAAATCCTCCATAGACCAGGTGCTCATATCACCATGAAGTTTCTCCAGAATGGACAGCAGTGTAACCGTATCCGGTTGACCATTGGCATAGGAAGTCATGATCTGATCGCAAAGCGCTTCTTTTTCTTTTGCTGACATAGATGAGTCACTCAAAAACCGTTCGGCATCTGCATTATCCCTTAGTTCGCCAAGATCGGCCAATGCTTCGACCAGTTCGATTTTTGCTTCCAGATTCCAATTGTCATAATAACCATTTCGGCCTTCCAAAGGCGCGACTATTTCTCCGGCATCCTTCCACAGCAAAGTAGCTGCGAATGCAGTAATGGTGATAACCATCAACGCGAGTACAACAATGAATGACGTAGCAATTTTCTTAGTCGGCGATGAGCTGCGCCCGAAGCAGCGCTTGCAGGCCCAGCTTGATGGCGTCGTTCTGCGCGCGAACGTCCTTGATCTGCCGGATCATCATCTTGTAAACCGCCATAATGGCGGTTGGAACGGACAAAACACAAAGCACTTGATAAATGGTCATAGCCTATCCTCCAGGTGATTTTGATTTATACGCCGAAGACAAAGCGCAGCACATACGCCGCGTTGTTGTATGTGACGCCGTTGTTGGTGCCGGTGGCGTCGTTGCTGTCGTTTCCCGTGATCGTGGTATCGTTGATATACAGGTACTTGCTGCAAATCATGCTGTAATTCACCGTATTCATCCGGAATGCGGAGCCGACGCCTGGCTTCTGCGCGACGAGCAGCTTGTGAACGAAGAACGAATTATAGTTGTGCTCCGCAGGCTCTCCGTTGTCGTACCGGCTGAACACAAGCACGATGCCTGAAGGCTGCTTGCTGATGGCCTCCGAAAGCGCGATCTTGTGCGAGCCTGTCATGTACATCGCGCCCGTCCATAGGATTCGCCCTGATCCGTTATGCACGGTACTCCACGGTCCCCATGCGTTTGTGTAATAGCTGCGCTCGTAGATTCTCCCGTCCGGCTTTGATGCGACGTGCAGAATCTGGCTTTTTTGCAGTCCGTTTCCCTCGAGCAGCACAATTAAGCTTCCAGTTGACGTCCCTGTGTACGGCTTGTTGATGAGCGTACCTGATACGGCCGTCGTCGGGATCGCGTAGAATCCAGGCTCCAGGATGGTGTCCAGATCATCCCCGTCTTTGAGATGCGTAGCCATCCATCGCGCGCATCAGGAGCATGTGCCCAACTGCATGAGAACCATGCTCAACAGAAAAATCAGACTTCTTTCAGAGCTGACGGAGCATACGCTGGCGAACGAAATCGAGCCGCCCCATGAGGTTTTGCGCAGCGATTGAAGGGGCATAAGGCAAGGGGCTGTCAGGCTAATTCTAAACAATCCATAGAGCAATTTTTCTAAGATTAACTGGCTTTTTGAGCTTTGGGCTCTGCGACATCCGCCCCGCCAAAGGGCTTTCCGATCGCCCTTTGGAAACCTTCGGGCACACCCCCTCTTCGTATTGCTTGGATTGTAAGGATTCTTAGCCTGACAGCCCCTCCGTTTTTTGGCATCTTCGCGTCAGGGCTGTCAGTACGGATGAAGCGAAGCATCTCCCCAAAGGCCGCGTTCAGATATGTTCCTCTAAAGCGGCTGCACGGTCCTCCAGCTCAGACGCAGGCTTCCACGCATCGTCAAAGTGGATGATCACGCCCGTTTTGCCAAGCTGCTCCTGAAGCGTATGGATGGGCACATCCGGTACGGCACATCCGGCGTCCAGCGCCAGCGCTGCCGCCAGACCGGCGGCCTGACCCGTCAGCACGGCGGGCGGAATCACCCGCAGCACATCCCAGCCCCATCCGGAAGCGGACGCGCTTCTGCCACAGGTCATCAGGTTGTCAAAGCCGTCCCGGACCAGCACGCCGTAGGGCACCTCGTACAGGCAGTCCCGTCTCTCAAAATCGCAGATGGTGCCGATGGACGCCGCCTGATGACGATAGCAGTCCTCCTCCGTCAGCGTAGCATTGCCATCCAGTCGCCGGGCCGTGCGCAGCTGCGGCATGCTGGGCAGCATGTGAATGCTGCGCGCCCAGCGATCCTTCCGTTCCTCCTTTGCCAGCATCAAAAGCTGATTCTCCTGCAGATAGGCATTGATGGTTTCCATCGAAACCCCGTGATAGGGCGCTTTTCCTTCCGGCTGCTGACGGCCGTGCAAATCTGCCGTGCCGCCAAAGGGGCGGCTGTATGCATGAAACAGGTTTCCGGTTTCAAGAGCCCGGCGGCAGCCCTCCAGCGTGATGCCCTCACCGTAATAGGTGAAGTAATTGTCGCCCTCAATGGTCGGGACGCCCGCCTGCGCAAGCACCTGCGCATCGCCCGTTGCATCGATGACCACGCTGCCCTGATAGAATTTTCTCCCCGATTTGCCGTCGATCACGAGCCCCTCGCAGTGCCCGTCCACCATCACCGGCCGGGAAATCAGCGCGTCGTAGAGAACATCCACGCCGTTATCGCGCAGAAGCTGCAGCAGCGCCAGCGCAAACAGACCGGAGGAAAACCAGCTGACGCATCGCTCGTTCGTAGGCTGTGCCGGTTCACCCTGCTTCCAGTCCTCCGGCAGCGTGTCAAAGCCCAGCCGCAGAGACAGATTCAGGAACTCCTCTGCCATGCCGCGGATAATCATCTTTCCCCTTCCGTTGCACAGCGGCACCCAGAAATTGACCAGCCCAGTGGTAGCCAGCCCGCCCAGGCTGCACTGCTTCTCGATGAGCAAAACACGCTTGCCGCAGCGCCCGGCAGAAAGCGCGGCGGCAACGCCGCTCAGCCCGCCGCCCGCGACCAGCACGTCATAGTGCCCCGCAGCGGTCAGCGTTTCCTCCAGATGCACTGTCATGTCCGCATCTTTCGCCATCATTCCAAAACCTCCTGAACCTCGCCGCAGGTGATGCCGCTCCCGTTGAAGGCATCCACCCTGAGCCATACGCGCTGTCCCTCGCACAGCGCCGTGATGCGCCGCATGCCCGGGACATAGGTCAGGCAGCTGTGGTACAGCTTGTCCGGCGCAGATCCCCATTGGATGCACACGCCGTCCGCGCCTTCCGCATCCCATGTCACCAGCATGTCGCGCGCGCCCTCCCGGGTGGCCCGGGAGGAAATCAGCCGCGGCTTCTCGCCTTCTGCGTGTCCAAACACGCGCAGACCGGAAATGCGGGCTTTTTGCCCGTAGGGAAGCTCCTGCACCGTCAGGCGCAGGAAGCGGCACACAACGCCCGCCTCCCGGACAACCAGATCATGCGGCAGATCCGTTTCCGCCCGGCGCTTGTCCTCGAGGACGAAATACGTTTTGCCATCCGTTGAGCCCTCCAGCAGCCAGCGGGTATGCTGGGGAACGCGCTCGATATAGCGCCCCTGTTCCAGCGTCTGTGCGGAGCAGGGCGGCTCCAGAAACAGTTTCTCGTCCGCAAAATTGATCTGCACGGCGTTCACCTGACAGGCCGATAGCAGATCGATCTCCAGCCATTCTCCGGGCTGATTCCCCGACGCGCTCCACCATGTGCGGATGCTTTCATCGACCGCGCACGCCGCATTCTCCCCGGAGGACGCCCGGACGGGCTTCCCGTGGGAAAGCAGCATCCAGCGCGGCGGCGAGAAGGGAGCATCCCAAAGCGCCATCGGCCAGTCCGCATACCGCTGATCGCAGTACATCACGCCGTCCGCGTCAAAGCCTGCACGCCACAGGCCGATCCTGCGCTCGAACGGGTGATTGACGCTGATGCGCATGGTGGCGGCGTGGAAAAGCCGCCCGTCGCGCGTTCTCAGCGTGCTGCCGTGTCCCGCACCCTGCGCAAAGCCGTCCGGCACGAAGGAATACGGCAGATTTTTCGCCGGCACAAACGGCCCGAGCGGATGCTCGCTCTCGTATACGCCGTCCGCGTAGGTGTTGAATTCCGTGCCGGGGGCGGCGTATTGCAGGTAATACCTCCCGTTGTGCTTGGTCATCCACGCGCCCTCGATCCACGGAGCGCTGTTTTCATCAGAGCCATCCTCGCCCATGCGCTCGTAGCCAAGCTGTTGAGGATGCCCGGCAATCAGAGGAACTGGCTCTCCGAGCGGGCGCATCGTGTTTCTGTCCATCTCCACGCCGCGGATGGGCTGCGCATTCGAGCAGCCCCAATAGAAGTAAAGCCGTCCGTCATCATCCACAAACTGGTGCGGATCCCAGAACGGGAAGGTACCGGGGATCTCCCGGAGCGGCGCGGCAAGCACGTCGCGGCTGCGGTAAAAGCTGCCGTTTTTGCTCCCGTGCGACGCGCAGAGCTGCACCTCGCCGTCCAGCACGCAGGCATCCGGCGCATAGTCGTTCGCCGGGAAGCTTTCCGGAAGGGCATGGAATGTCCACGTGCAGAGATCTTCGCTCGTATGGAAGCCCGCCGTCATGGAGGGAAAGAGGGCATACTGCCCATTCACCTCGATCAGTGTCGGGTCGGCAGCCTCCCGGCAGGCGGGCTGGGAAGCGCCGCGCATCTGATAGCGGTACGGCAGATTGAGCGGATTGCAGATCACCTTCATACCGTTTTCCTCCCTGATTGGCTTTCAAGAATCCTTTGGGCATAGGCGCGCAGCACGCCGTGCGGATGGCGGGCATACGTCTCAATCACCGTCTGCGCGTCCCCGCTGCCGCACACAAGCGCCGCGTGCGCCAGCCGCAGTGAAAGATACGCCATATAGACATTTCGATTCTGCGGCTCAATGTCCTGCGCCAGGTGCAAAAGGCGCATCAGCGGCCCGGCCAGCGCGCCGTCCGGCATCAGCAGGCCCACCTCCGCCATGCACAGCATGCGGTCGTAGGTGCTGTTGGTCATGCAGTCCGGACGCAGGCTGCCGTAGGTCGCCGTCTGCGGGTGATAGAACGTGCCCAGGCCGGTGCGCTCCATCGCCGCGCACAGCGCCGGAATGGCCGGGCGGTACTGCACATGCGCCAGCAGCACCATCGCCTGATTGACGAGCCACACGTCATCCGGCGCATGCCGATAGCCGCCGTGAATCAGCCCGTCCGCCTCCCGCGGCTCCCCGTACTGCCCGGCGAGCGCCTCATCCCGCCGCACGAAGTCGTAAAGCACATCCGGCGCAAAGCGCGTATCCCCCGTGAAAAGCAGGGCATGCGCCACCCGTTTGCTGTCCGTCAGCACGCCGCTTTCCACCGCGGAAAGAAGCAGCTTCTGTGTCTGCGGCCACGCACAGAGCACAACCTCACCAAGCGCGCCCTCCACACCGCACAGCAGCGGCGCAATGACACGCTCCGCCGTGTTTTCATCATACGGCTCTGCCAAAGGACGCCGCACCAGCGCGCCGCCGGCGAACATCTCCTGCTGCACCTCGGCCAGTGCAGGCGCGGACAAATCATCCGACAGCGCCGCAATGCGTCCGGCAGCATGGCCCAGTGCCATCACGTCCGCGCACATGCGGCAGTAATTGAAGGCGTCCTGCGTTGCGGAAATCGCCTTGCCAAGCACCAGCAGGTTCCCGGCTTCGTGGGTGCGCAGCGCCCGGTAAGGAATGGAGACATACCGGGGCCTTCCGCGCTCCGGCATCAGTCCGAGCCGCCCCGGCAGGGACAAACAGCGGCAGTGCGGGTCATAGGAGGAATACGCATCGATCAGCGCATCCGGCTCCACATGCCCCCGCGCCGCGTCCTCAAGCGTGATGCGGTACTGCCCGAGGATACGGCTGCTTTCCCGCGGGGTCAGCATCTCCACGCAGTCGTACTCCGCGCTGCAAAGCGTATTCTGAATCACAGCGCGCTGCCATTCCTCCGGCAAATCGGTGCGCAGCGTATCCTGATCGGCCACGGGGCAATCGTAGCGTGTCCCGCTGACGCGATGCGCCTGGCTGTAATTCTGCACCATGCCGGTCAGGGGATCGCCGGTTTCCATCGGAACGCCGCACAGCGCAGCCACGTCCCCGTCGCCGGTGGCATCCAGAACCTTGTCCGGATGCACGACAAAGATCTCCCCCGCCGACACGCACAGGACCTCCGAGATGCGTCCCCCGCTCAGGCGCGCGCCGCAGATCAGCGTGTCGGGCCGGTACGCAACGCCGCTCTCCCGGAGCTTTTCCAGATACAGGAAAGCCTCGGCGGAGCCAAAGTGGGAGTATGTCCTCCCGTGCGTCAGCGCGCCCGCATAGCGCTCGATTTCCGCAAACATCTTCTGGAACAGCGGGCTTCTGTTGCCGTAATAAAGCCACTGGATCCCGCCCATCGTCCGCGTGCCGCCTGGATAGGGGAAGAACTCCGTGAGCAGCACGTCTCCCGCCTGCGCAGCCGCCAGCGCGGCGCGGATTCCAGCCGTACCTGCGCCGCAGACCAGCACCTGCGCCGGGCAGATGGGATACGCTGCCCACGACGCATCAAAGCTGAGCCCGTCCGTGATGGCCACGGCCTGCTCCGTTTCAGGCGATTCCATGAAAATCTGGTCCGGCAGGGCGTTGGTCATCTCCAGATGCGGGAACCGCTCATCCTGTGCCAGCTGTTTGGCCGCATGAAGCGCACAGTCAAGCAGCGCCGCACGCGCCCCCTCCAGCGGCATATCCTGCGCAAAGGTGTGTGTCACGGTCAGATAGGCATGATCCTGCGCAACCGGCCCGCGCTCCAGCGTCTGGTGATCCGAAAGCGGGAGGACATCCTGTGCCAGTGTGATGCCGCGGTATTCCAGCGAGAGGCTCGCCTCTCTGCCGGCCGGAACGGGCACCGCCCGCTGTGTCAGCCGCGCGGAATCCACGTGATAGAGGGTCGCATCCAGCAGGAGGTCGCACCCTTCCCGGTCAAGGCCGCCCTTGCGGGCCAGCACCACGCCGCAGATGCGCCCCTCCTCCCGGAGCAGCCCCGCAGCCCGGGTCATGAAGCGAACCTCCACGTCCGCAGCCAGCAACACCCGGAGCGCTTCTTTTTTGATCCTTCCGGGGAGGAAGGGCGGCTCCACGCAGAGTCCGGCAGCGGCCAGCCTGTCACCCAGCCATGCCTGATGGCGCAGGCCATAGCCATGCCATGTCGCCGTGACATCCTCCGCCAGATAGGTGCTCTGCGCGCACAACAGCACGGACCAGCCTGCCGCCCTCAGACGCAGTGCTTCCCGGATCGCCGAAAGGGTGCCGCCCAAAATGACTGCTTTCATACAAACCTCCCCCGGACGGACGGTGCCCGCCGTTTTCCTTGCAGCGCTTTTTCAGTCTTCGGTCCATGCGCATTTCCCGCAGGCCCTTTTCCTTAGGGCAATACCGCACCGACTCATGGATGCGGTATTGCCTTAAGGAAAAGGAGAGGGGCGCGGCTGCCCCTCTCCGATCCAAACCGGCATGATGCCGGCTGCATTTCCGACCAAGTGATATAAGTCCCGCCGCTATGCAGCCGAGGCCGAAGCTCTGCGGAAGAACTTATAGAGCAAAAGGCTGATTACTCGATGTACCCCAGCTCGGTCAGGGTCTCGGTGGCCGCGTCAAGATACGTGCCCAGGTTGTACAGGCTGTAGAGCTCCTGCACGAAATCGTCGTACTCCTCCAGCGGGCGGGTGCCGTAGATGAACGCGGTCAGCTGCTCGGACTCATACGCCTTCAGGTCGGCCATGTTCACGCCCTCGGGCTGGCTGACCAGCGCCTCATAATGGGTCAGAACCGGCACCTCATTGGCGGCGTGCTCGATCTCGTCCGCGCACTCGGCAAACTTGGTCATGCAGTAGACCATGTCGTCGCGGCCGGTGAACTGGATGGCCCAGCCATAGCCCAGGTCGTTCATCGCCGGGAGCTTGGTGATGACGCCGTTCTCCTTGGTGTAGTGCACGCCCTCCAGGCCGTAGCACAGCAGCTCGTCACCCTCGCCGGAGATGGTGTACTCGAAGATGGACAGCGCAGCCGCCAGCTTCTCCGGGTCATCCGCCAGGTCAGGGCTGAAGGCATACACGTTGGAGAAGTTCGCCGCGGTATGGGTTGCGCCGGAGATGCCATACTCGGTCACGATGTTGCTCTCGATGTGGCCCCAGTCGGCATTCGGATCAACGGCCTTGAGCACGTCCTGCTGCGCCTGCTTGGCAAAGGCGCACCAGCCGCCGTTCGCCAGGAACACCTTGCCCATGGACATCTTTTCGCGCAGGGTATCCTCGTTCATGGAGACGAACTCAGGATCGATCAGGCCGGCTTCCATGAAGCGGCGGATCTCGGTCAGCGCCAGCTTGTAGGCCGGATCGGTGCAGGCCCAGACCGCCTTGTTGTCCTTGATCATCAGGGTGTTGGGCTGGGTCACGCCATAGGCGGTGAAGAACATGTTCAGGGTGCCGGCGCGGCTCTCCAGCTTGCTGCCGCTGATGGGGTAGGTGTCGTTCACGCCATTGCCGTCGAGGTCAGCGTCACGCACCTGCACGCACAGGTCGTACAGCTCATCGAACGTGGTCGGGTACTTGGCGCCCAGCTTCTCCATCCAGTCCTTGCGGATGAAGTAGTCCATGTAGTTGACCTCGCCGCGGCGCGGGATGCCATAGATGCCGCCATCGATGGTCAGGCGCGCCCAGTCGGTCTCCGGGAAGGCCGCCACCACAGTGGGGATCTGGTCGAGATACGGCGTGAGATCCAGCACCGCATCGGACTCATGGTACACCGCCAGGTTGTTCAGGTCGCCGACGCGGAACACGTCGGGGATGTCATTGTCCATCATGCGGGTCATCAGGCCGGTGGCCGCATCCGCGCCGCCCGCGGCGGTATCCACCACAATCTTGAGGCCCAGACGGTTGCCCAGCTCGGGCAGCACCGGATCGGTCTCGGGGATGGTTGCGCCCAGACCATACACATGGATGGTCACGGGTTCTTCCGCCAGCGCGGAGGTGACGCACAGCAGCATCATCAGCGCAAGCAGCAGGGAAACAAAGGAACGCTTCGTCATGGAAATCCCTCCAGTTTTTATTTTGATACAGACCGTTCGCCCGGCCTGTCATCATCAGCCCTTGATCGCGCCGAGCATGATGCCCTGCGTGAAATACTTCTGCAGGAACGGATACACCACGATGATCGGCACCGAGGTAAAGACCACGCCCGCCATCTGCAGGGTTTTGGTTGGCACCGTCACATCGACGGCGGCTTCCGTGTTGCGGCTGAGCACCTCCCGCAGCACCACCTGCAGCGTGCGCAGCTCCGGACGATTGACGTAGATGACACCGCTTAAGTACTCGTTCCAGTGGCCCACGCCGTACATGAGTCCGATCGTGGCAATGATCGGCATGGAGATGGGCAGAATCAGCCGGAAGAGGATTGTCCACTCACCCGCGCCGTCCATGCGGGCGGATTCGGCAATGCCCTTGTCAATCTGCGTGAAGAACGCCCGCGTGATGATCAGCACATAGGACCAGATGGCGCCCGGAATGATGTAGACCAGAATCGTATTCATCAGTCCCGTGGAGCGCACGACCAGGTAGGTCGGAATCAGGCCGCCGGTAATCAGCATGGGGATCAGCACAAAGAGGTTGAGCGCCTTGCGCCCGAGCAGATCGGTCTTGGCCAGCGGATACGCCATGAGTACGGTCATGAGGATGTTGAACGCCGTGCCCAGCACTGTGCTGACCACGGTGGTCATGAAGCACTCAAGCAGATAGGGCTCCTTGATGAACTCGCGGTAGGCATCAAGCGTGATGCTCGTGGGAAAGAGGATCATGCCGCCGCGCCGAAGATATTCATCGTAGGGCGTCAGGGATACGGCGATGACATGCAGCATGGGAATCAGGCAGACAAGCCCGGCCATCGCCAGCAGCAGAATCACCAGCGCGTCGAATGCGCGCTCGGAATGACGCTTTACCATACGGAGGCCTCCCACTTCTTGGCAAGCTGGTTGACCAGAATCACCAGAATCATGCTGATGACGGACTTGAACAGGCCCACCGCGCTGGACAGCGAGATATTCCACTGCTCCAAACCGGTTCTGTACACCCAGGTGTCGATGATGTCCACTGTGGAACGGACAGCCGTATTGTACATGACAAAGATCTGGTCAAAGCCCGCGTCCAGCACATTGCCGCACTTGAGCACCAGCGTCGTGACGACGACGGGCATGATGCTCGGCAGCGTGACGTACCAGATGGACTTGAGCCTGCCTGCGCCGTCGATATGCGCCGCCTCGTAGAGGTTCGGGTCCACGCCTGCGATAGCGGCCATGTAGATGATGGACTGCCAGCCCACGCTCTTCCACACATCCGACCAGATGATGACGCCGCGGAAGATATGTGCATCCGTGAAGAACGGCACGGTGTGCCCGGTCAGCTTGCGGATGAGGACATTCACCAGGCCGTTGGTTTCGGACAGAAGGGAGAAACACATGCCATAAATGACAATCCAGGAAAGAAAGTGCGGCATATAGGTCAGCGTCTGCACGCAGCGGCGCAGCCTGACGCTGTGACATTCATAGAGCAGAATCGCCAGCAGCAGCGCAATGGGGATCGTCAGCAGGATTTTGCTCAGGCTGATGATGAGCGTGTTGGACAGCAGCTGCGAAAAATAGTTGGATTCAAAGAAGAACTTGAAGTTGCTGTACCATGGGTCCAGCAGCTTGCTGCCGGCAAGCCCCTTGCGCAGATTGTACTTGACCACACTGGTCGCCACGCCCAGCACAATCGGGGCATATTTGTAGATGACATAATAGGCAAGCCCCGGCAGGAGCATCAGGAAAAAGGCACGCTGCTTCCACAGCTTCCTCAGCAGCGGATGCCGCTTTCCCTTTACGCTTTGCATCACATTTCTCACCTCACAAGTATCATAGCATAGAAAATGGACAAAAAATATACACCCAGACTGCCCAATTGTCATAGAATCCGACGCAATCGGGTGTTTGAGTGCATGTGCTTTTGTGTAAACTGATTATTTGAACGTCTTGGGACTTTGTCCGTAATAATTGGAAAAGGCGTTTTCAAAGCTGCGGTAGCTGGAGTAGCCGCACTGCTCCGCCACCTGATAGACACGGCTGCCTCCGGCGCGCAGCAGCGTGACCGCACGCTCCATGCGCACCCGGGTCAGCATCTCCTGATAGGAGACGCCCATCTCCGCCTTGAAACGGCGCGACAAATATCCGGGACTGACAGCGACATAAGCCGCCACATCCTGCAGCCTGAGTGCGGGGTCGCTCAGGTTGGCGCGCATGTAATTGAGCGCGCTTTGCAGCGCATAACTGATCTCTCCCTTTTCCGGCAGCAGCTCATCCAGCGCTTTGGAGAAGATGGAAATGGCATCCCAGACGTGCACGGCCAGCCGGATCTCCTCCCGGCAGGCAGACAGGGGCTGCTTTTCGAAGATGAGCTCAAAACGCCGCAGCCACCGCTCCAGCATCTCGCGGACATATTCGGGGTCGGGCCGGTTTTGCAGCAGCACGGGCAGCACCTCCCGGGAGAGGTACGCCTTGACGGCCTGACCGTCTCCGCACTTGAGCTCGAGCTGGCGCACCCATTCCTCACTGTACGCTGCGGGCAGGTATTTGGCCTCGCTGGGCCGCGCCTGCGCAAGCGTGTTCTCCCGGGCGTAGAAGCAGGATTTCAGCGTGTACATGCAGCGCAGGTGGCAGTTCTGGTACTCCTGCACACCACAGAACGGCCCATCATAGACCATGTACATCAGATCGTCAAAGGGCGGCGCCGAAGGCTGAAGCCGAGCACACCATTGCCGGATTTCTTCCGGGCCGCCGTCAAAAACCAGCTCGAAGAAAGCGCCGTCATAGAGGATAATCTCCGGGAAGCCATTCTGGGAAGAATGTAGCCTGTCCAGCTGCTCCACCAGCGGCGCCACGTCCCGCCCGTGCCGCCTCAGGCGGATGCTCAGAATCCACCCATGAGCATGCCGCTCTGTGATGGCCGTCAGCTCGCGCTGCATCTCCACGCTCAGGATGCCGCTTGTGTTCAGCTGGAGCAGCTTGTTGGCCCGCTTGAGCAGGGAGGAGCGCAGATCCTCCGGCCTTACGCTGAATGCCCTGCATGCTTTGTCAAGCGCCCTGCCCAGAGATTCCTCCATCCGTTCATCCTTGAGCACATAGGCGACGGCTCCTTCATCCAGCGCTGCCTGCGCATACTCAAAGCTGCGGCATGCCGTCAGGACGATGATCTGCATCTCGGAGAAGCCGGCGCGGATGCGGCGCATCAGCGAAACGCCATCCTCCCCGGACAGGCACACGTCCATCACGACGATATGCGGCGTCAGCTGCCGGCTGAGCTGCGCCACCTGTTCCCCGCTCTGCGCGACACCGATGCACTCGCATTGGTGCGCCATCCAGGGAAAGCCCTGCATGCGCTCTAAAAAGGAGGAATCGTTATCGACAAGCAATACGCGCAGCATGATGACTTCCTCCTCTCTCTTCGCCGTCAGGCGCTCTCTTCCGGCCTTATCTGACAGAATTATAGCACGTTATGGGGAGAGGAGCCATACCCTATCTCGAATAGGATTCCAGATCAGCAAAAGCCATGCTGCAAAGCCCGCAGCCGATTGAGAAATTACTGAACGGATCTGCTGCCGGAATACATGATACTCATTCTCGTCTAAATTCCTGCTTCACGAATAGCACCCGTCTCAATCGCAGGCTGCTATGCAGCCTGCGATTGAGACGGCGTTTTCTCTGGGATTTTTGGGCTGCCGCCCAAACCTGCTCAGGGGCGCGAGTCCGGGAAACTCGCATAGTCGCGCCATGAATGGCGCTCCTTGCGATTTCCGACGCTCCGCCTGCCTGTTTCGCCCGCTGGGCGCGGCAGGCTCCGGTCCCCTGAACCCCGCAAGGGGCAGTGCCCCTTGACCCCACTTCGCTTCGCGCTGCATAAAGCATTTAGACGCAAAACAGCATGAAATGCACTTGCCACGACTTTTCTGTACCAGGGGATGATTGAGCGGTTGCGAAGTGAAGCACGCCCGGCCATGGCGCCATGCCATGACCGGGCGTGTACATATACGCTTGTGATGCCGAACCGTTACGCCTTCTGCGCGGTGCCCTTTCTGAGCTCCTTGAGACCATCGGCGGTGATGATCAGTGCGAGGACGATGACCGGCACGATGATCACGCACTGGAGGCCTTCCTTGCCCAGCGCGCCCGTGCCCATCATCAGCTTCATCACGTTGTTGTAGAAGCTGAGCACCAGGGAGCACATGGTCGCCGCGAGCATGAAGAACATCGGCGCGATGAACATCTTGTTGTTGCGGCCGATGTGCTTGAACCAGACCGCGCAGGCCAGGAACGCCGGCACGGCAACCAGCTGGTTGGCGGCGCCGAAGAGCGGCCAGATGTTCTGGTAGCCGGCGCCCGCCAGCAGCGCGGAGAGGCCGACCGTGATCAGCGTGGCGACGTACTTGTTCTGCAGCGCCTTGACCTTGAAGCCGTCGAACAGCTCCTGGAAGATCATGCGGCCCAGGCGGGTCGCCGTATCCAGCGAGGTCAGGCAGAAGGCGGAATACGCCAGCGCGATGACCGTCGCGGTGGTCGTCTCGGGCAGACCGATGACGGCCGCGAAGGAGGCGATGCCGTTGGAGAAGATCGCAGCGGGGCCGCTGCCGGAGGCCGCGAGCTCCTGGCCGCGGGCGGAGCCGACGGCGACCAGCGCGATGATGGCCAGCGCGCACTCGATGAGCATGCCGCCGTAGCCGATGAGCTTGGCGTGGCCCTCATTGTCCAGCTGCTTGGAGGTCGTGCCGGAGGCGATCAGGCTGTGGAAGCCGGAGATCGCGCCGCAGGCGATGGTGATGAAGAGCACCGGGAAGAGCGGCTGGCCCTTGACGATGAAGCCGGTGAAGGCCGGCAGCGTCATGTCCGGACGTGCGGCGCCGATGCCGATGATGGACAGAATGATGATCGCGTAGAGCAGGAAGCTGTTCAGGTAGTCGCGCGGCTGGAGCAGAATCCAGACCGGGGCGACGGACGCGATGAAGATGTAGACGAAGGTGATGCTCAGCCAGAAGCCCTTCGACACGTTCATCAGCGGGAAGGCGAGGCCCAGCGCGATGGAGCCGCACAGCAGCGCGACGCCGATCACCGTGTTGACCGCGAGGTGATGGTTGCGGCGCTGGAGCAGGCCGAAGAGCACGGCCAGCGGGATGAAGCACATGGACGCGGTGGCCACGGAGCCGGCGGAGCGGGCGTTGGCCATGGCGATCTCGGTGTCCGCCGCCGGAACCGAGGCGAAGGTGCCCGCCACGATATCCGAGAACGCGGCGACGACCAGCAGCAGCACCAGGTAGACGAAGATGTTGAAGATGACCTTGCACTTGTGGCCGATGTGGTGCTCGATGACCTCACCGATCGTCTTGCCGTCGTGGCGGATGGAGGCGAACAGGGCGGAGAAGTCCTGCACGCCGCCGAAGAAGATGCCGCCGATGACGACCCACAGGAAGACCGGCACCCAGCCGAAGAACGCCGCGTTGATCGGTCCGGTGATGGGGCCCGCTCCGGCGATGGAAGCGAAGTGGTGGCCCAGCAGCACGGCGGTGCTGGTGGGAACGTAGTCGCCGCCGTCGTTGTTCACGACTGCGGGTGTCTTTCTCTTGGGGTCAACACCCCACTGCTTGCACAGCCAGGCACCGTAGGTGACATACGCCACGAAAAACAGCACCAGCGCGACAAGCAGGATGACGAAACCATTCATGTCTCTCTTTCCTCCGTGTCTTGTGGTATGGGTGAAACGCGCGGAAGACCCGCGCGGATCAGGCATCTCTGAGCAGCCGGGCAAAGAGCGGCTTCAGCTCCCTGCCCGCCGCGTTGGCGGTCATCACGCCGCTTGACAGGTCCACGGCCAGCAGCCTTCCGGTTGCCCAGCCGCGGAGGGAAAAGCGGTAGTTCTTCGTGAATCTGGCCCGCCTGACGGCCTGCAGCGCATCCTTCTGCACCCCATTGCACAGGAAGATCAGCGTCAGATAGGTATACATGTGGCCCTCGTCGGGCAGGGACTTGCCGGGGTGAACGAGCTCCGGCTCCGCCTGACGGGTGAGGAAGGCAAACCAGTCCTCCACCATCTCCGCCGTGAGGGTATCCACGCAAAGGAAGATCGCGTGCTCAAAGGCGTTGGCCTCCCAGAGCACGTGCTTCTGGCTGAGCACGTATTTGGAGTTCAGCGCGCGCAGCTGCGCCAGAGCGTCCACCCTTCGGGAGAGCACCTGCGCATCCCGCGCGATGTCATAGGAGCCCGCAAACGCATCCAGCGCGCGGGAGAGGAGCGCCGCGGGTTCCATCCGGTTTCCCTTCTTTTCTGAAGAATTTGTCCCGGTCAGTATACTCCATTGTTGACGTTTTGCATAGAGGAAAAAGTAAACGTCCGTGGATTTCGTTGGAATATCCAGCTTACGCAGGTGAAGGATTGTCAATATTTTACAACACCCACCATCCTTCTGCATGAATTCATCGCCGGACGGATGGCGGAGCCGGAAGAAAAGAAAAGCGGAGCCTCCAAAGAGGCTCCGGTGCGGGCACGGGCGAGGAAGCGCGCATACTGCTGTGACAGAACCGGGCTGTTCGATCACCAGCCGTCAGGGCTCGCTTCGCTCCCTGACTGTTTTTTCTTGGATCGCTTCGCGATGGGAAACGATGGGGGATTTCAGTCCCCCATACCCCTGCCTGAGGGACACAGTCCCTCAGACTCCCTTCCTCGCTTCGCGCTGATGGCCCGTTTCTTTTCTGAAAATCGGTTCAGCCTTTCCCCCCGCAGACCCACTGCAGCGTATCCTGAATGTGCCTGTCCCAATAGGACCAGGCGTGACCGCCGTGATCCTGAACAAACGTGTGCGGAATGCCCGCCTCCTCCATCCTGCGGTGCAGGCGCAGGTTCTTTTCGAACGCGGCGTCCTCCATGCCGCAGGACATGTAGATCTCCGGCAGCGGGCGCTTCTCGCGCATCACCCTGTCGCAGAGCAGGAACAGGTTGTTCGTCTCGTCCTGCAGGTATTCCTCCGGCGAGCCGAAGGTCAGGAAGAAGTGCATCGCGTCGTCGTATTCCCTCTGCGGCACGCTGCCCTCCATGCCGCGCAGCGCCGTAATCGAGGACACCTCCCGCGCCCACGCCGGGAGCGAGAGATACCGGTCGCAGCCCGAGGAATACGCGGCCACCTTCGAGAAGCGGTCGCCGCAGAGCAGGCCGATCTTGAGCGCGCCGTAGCCGCCCATCGACAGCCCGGCCACGAAGCTCTTCTCCCGCGCCGCGCTGATGCGGAACATGCGGTGGCAGACCGCGGGCACCTCCTCCGACACATACGTCATATACCGGTAGCCGTATTTCTGATCCGTATACGCGCCCAGATGCGTCTCCGGCATCACGATGGCCAGGTTCTTGTCCGACGCGTAGCGCTCCACGGACGTGCGCCGCTGCCAGATGGAGTGATCGTCCGTCTTGCCGTGCAGCAGATAGAGCACGGGGAATTCCTCCGTCTCCTCCCTTGCGCCGTCCACGCCGATGCCCTGTGCCCCCTCCGGCAGGATCACGCTGACCGTCGTCTGCAGGTTCAGGGTCCTTGAAAAGAAGCGAAGCTCCGTCAGTGCCATGCTGTTCCCTCCCTTTGTCTCTGCGCGCAGGCCGGCCGCTCACGCCGGCGTCTGCCTCCATGATAATCGAAGCGGCGCCGGAATTCAAGACGGCAAATGCGCTTTGCGGTGCGGGGAACGGCTCACCGCCTGCGCCGGTAGTCCTCGTCGATGCGCTGCTTCCACTCGCGCCCCAGCGGCTGCGCGCTGCGCACGGTGGTGATGGCGTCGCTGAGCACCTCGTAATTGAGCGCGGTGCCCTCGTGGTCGCTGTGGTAGTTGACGGCCCGGTCCTCGCCGATGCCGAAGCGCCCGGCGGTCTGCACGGCGTCGATGTTCGCGCCGAGGAAGAGGAATTCCCAGCCGAAGCGCGCCTTCTGCCGTCCGATCATCTCCCTGACCTGCTCCGCCGTATAGCGGCGGCTGGCGTTCTCCATGCCGTCCGTCGTGATGACAAACAGCGTATGCTCCGGGCGGTCCTCCTCGCGCGCGTACCGGTGGACCTGGCCGATGTGGTGAATCGCGCCGCCGACGGCATCCAGAAGCGCCGTGCAGCCGCCGGGCGTGTACTGCCGCCGGGTCATCGGCTCGATGCGGCGGATGTCCACGCGGTCGTGAATGACCTCGCTGCGGGTGTCAAACAGCACGGTGGAGACGAGCGCCTCGCCACGCGCGCCGCGCTGCCGCCCGATCATGGCGTTGAAGCCGCCGATGGTGTCCGCCTCCAGCCCGCTCATGGAGCCGCTGCGGTCGAGAATGAACACCAGCTCTGTCAGATTCTTCCTCATGAAAAACGCCTCCCTGTCTTTGATGGCCCCATTGTATCAAAGACGGGGAGGCGTGTGGTCGCCTGTCAGGCGACAAATGGCGTTATGCGCCGATCAGGCTCTGATCAAACGCGAACAGCGCCTCGTTGATCTCGAACACGTTGTAGTTGCCGCGCTCGATGAAGTATTCGACGATGATGTCGAACTTGCTGGCGTGCGTCAGCGCGAACCCGGCCCGCGCCAACATCTCCTTCGTCTCCCCGAGCGGCAGCTCCAGCGCGATGGCGAAGGCCAGCACAGTCGTCTTCTCCGGCCGGTACGCGGGATTGCACTTGATCTTGTGAAACAGCCTGCGGTCGATGTTGGCCTTCCTGTAGCATTCCGCGTCGGTCATGTGCCGCTCGTCGATCTTGCGCAGGAGCATCTGCGAAAAGCCCTCGTCGAGCCGGCTGAGCCTGTCGTCGAGGCTGGCGGCGGCCATCTCCGATGCGGCGCAGCACGGGAGCTCCTCCTCCCCATCCTCGCAGATCATCTCGCGGGAGATGCTCTGCATCCGGCGGCGCATCGCCTCGCGGCGCGGCTCCGCGTGCGCGTCCGCGTAGACGTCGTCGATATACGCAGCGATGTCGTGGAACAGCCTGCTGCTGATCTGGTAGGCGTCCCGCGAGAACACGACGATGTACACCGTCATGTCGCACTCAAAGAGGAACCGGGAGATCGTATCCACCGCCACGCGCAGCGCCTCCGCCTTCGGATAGCCGTACGCGCCGGAGGAGATCAGCGGAAAGGCGACCGTCTCGCAGCCGTGCGCCGCGGCGAGCGAGAGCGAATTGCGGTAGCAGGCCGTGAGCAGCGCCTCCTCGCCGTGATGCCCGTCCTGCCAGACCGGACCGGCCGTGTGGATGACATAGCGGCAGGGCAGGCGGAAGCCGGGGGTGATTTTGGCCTCGCCGGTTTTGCAGCCGTGCAGCGCGCGGCACGCCTCCAGCAGCTGCGGCCCGGCCGCGCGGTGAATCGCGCCGTCCACCCCGCCGCCGCCGAGCAGCGACGTGTTCGCGGCGTTGACGATGGCATCGACCGGCATCCTCGTGATGTCATTTCTCACAATCTCAAGCGGCATGGGCATCCTCCCCTTCCCCGTTCATCCCGTTCACGGATGGATACAGTGTAGCATGGCCGCGGCGTTTTTTCAAGCAGACGCGCCGCTGCGGAGTTGGCAAGAAACATCGAGCAAACGCCCGCGCCTGCGCGTACAATGGTGTCCGATCAGGCAAGCCGGTACCCCGCAGGAGGACCGGCATCACAAAAGGGAGGGAAAACGGAATGGAAAACGCCATCGAGGTCAGGGGGCTGACCAAGCGCTATGACGGACGGGCCGTCGTGAACGGACTCCACCTGACCGTGCGCAGGGGGACGGTCTTCGGCCTGCTCGGCGCCAACGGCGCGGGCAAGAGTACGAGCATCGAGTGCATGCTCGGCACGCGGAAGGCGGAGAGCGGCACGGTGCGCCTACTGGGGCAGGACCCGGGCAGGAACCGCCGCGCGCTGATGGAGCGCATCGGCGTGCAGTTTCAGGAGGGGGACTATCAGCAGGAAATCCGGGTCGAGGAGCTGTGCGAGGAGACGGCATGCCTGTACCGAAATCACGCGGACTGGCGCGCGCTGCTTCGCCGCTTCGGCCTCGGGGAGAAGGAACGCAGCGCGGTCAGGAGCCTCTCCGGCGGACAGCGCCAGCGGCTGTTCATCGTGCTCGCGCTGATTCCGCAGCCGGAGCTGGTCTTCCTCGACGAGCTGACCACCGGGCTGGACGCCCGCGCCCGCCGGGAGATCTGGCAGCTGCTCGCGTCGCTGCGCGACCAGGGGCTGACGATCCTGCTGACCTCGCACTTCATGGACGAGGTGGAGGCGCTGTGCGACGAAATCTGCATCCTGCGCCGGGGAAACGCGGTGTTCACCGGCACGGTGGAGGAGGCGAAGGCGCACTGCGGCTGCACGGATTTTGAGGACGCCTACCTGATGCTTTCGGAGGATGAAAAGGGGGAAAACGCATGAAGCGCTTCCTGACGCTGCTGAAAAATGAGGGAAAGCTGAGCATCCGGGACATGAACATGGTCATCTTCGCGCTGATCATGCCGCTGGCGGTGCTCATTGTGCTGGGCATCCTCTACGGAAGACGCCCGGCGTTCGAGGGCGCGCCGTACTCGTTCATGGCGCAGTCCTTCGGCGCGCTGTGCGCCATCTCCATCTGTGCGGGTGGGCTGATGGGTCTGCCGCTGGTCGTCGCGGACTACCGCGAGCGCCGGATTCTCAAGCGCTTCCGCGTCACGCCGGCCAGCCCGGCGCTGCTGCTGGGCGTGGAGCTGACGGTGTACATGCTCTACTGCGCGGCGTCGATGCTGCTGCTTACCGCCGTCGCCGTGCCGGTGTGGGGCGTGCGCCCGGGCGGTCCGCTGCCCGCGTTTCTGGGCGCGTGGGCGCTGACGATGCTCTCCACGCTGAGCATCGGGCTGATGGTCGGCGCGCTGGCGAAGAACAGCAGGCAGGCGGGGGTGATCGCGTCCGTGCTGTACTTCCCGATGCTGATCTTTTCGGGCACGACGCTGCCGGTGGAGGTCATGCCCGCGGCGCTGCAGCGGATTGTCGCGCTGTTCCCGCTGACGCAGGGCATCACGCTGATGAAGCAGACGTTCCTCGGCCTTGAAACGCAGGGCGCGCTGACGCCGGTCGCGGTGATGGTGCTGGTCACGGCGGTCTGCACGGGGCTGGCGGTGCGCTTCTTCCGGTGGGAGTGAAGAGCCGCTTCAAACCGCGCGAAGCGAAGAAGGGGTCTGGGGGACCGGAGCCCACCGCGCCCTGTGGGCGATGAAGGTGGGCGGAGCGTCGGGAATCGCAAGGAGCGACGCTTGCGGCACGACTATGCGAGTTTCCCGGACTCTGGTCCCCAGGCAGGGTTTTAGGGGCGAGGCCCCTAACGTTCCCCTATCGCGAAGCGATCAACGAAAAAGCAGTCAGGGAGCGAAGCGTGACCTGACGGGGACGCATCGCAGACCCGCTTGAAGCCGCTTCCTGATTTCCTCAGTATCGACAAAGAAAGAGCTGTTGCATGATGCCGCAGCTCTGTTTGTATGCAGTTGTCAAGCGAGTTGACGAAACTGACCCGTCTCAATCGCAGGCTGCTTCGCAGTCCGCTCTGAGACTACGTTTTCTTTGGGAAGTCATGGGGCTGCCGCCCCATACCCCTCTCAGGGGCGAGAGTCCGGGAAACTCGCATAGTCGCGTTCCGTGGACGCTCCTTGCGATTTCCAGCGCTCTGCCTACCTTCATCCGCCACTGGCGGCGGCTGGCTTCGGCTCCCTTACCCCGCCAGGGACCAGTCCCTGGACCCTTCCCCGCTTTGCGCGGTTGAAAGCCGCTTTCAGCCTTCCATTTTTTCCCTCGGAAAGATCAGCGACAGCGAGAACTCCCCGTCCTCCATCCGGCAGGCCATCTCCCCATGGTAGCTCTCCGCCGTGTGCCGGATGCTCGACAGGCCGAAGCCGTGGTTCTCCGCATCCTCCTTGATCGTCAGGAAGCGGCTGCCCTCCATGCGCGCCTGCCCCGTGCAGCTGTTGACCACATGCAGCAGGATGAAGCCCGGCATCTCGCGCGTGCGCACCTGAATGTAGCGCGCCGCGCCCTGCGGCATCCGGCGGCAGGCCTCGATGGCGTTGTCCATCGCATTGCCCAGAATCGTCACCAGGTCGAGCTCCGCGATGAAGGAAAGCAGCGCGCCGTCGAGCATCACCGTGCAGGTGATGCCCTCCTGCTGGCAGGCCGCCATCTTGTCGCCCAGCAGGATGTCCGCGGCCTCGCTGCCGGTCTCCAGCACGCGCTCGAAGGGCTGCACCCCGCTCAGCGTCTTTTCAATGCAGGCGCGCATGTCCTCCCGGCTCGCCTTTTCAAGGACCAGCAGCAGGTTCTTCATGTCGTGATAGGTCCTGCGCACCGTCTCCACGCTGTCCCGGCGGCTGATGAACTGCTGCTGGCGCAGCTCCAGCATGTGATGCTGTGCCAGCGCGAGGCGGCGCTCCTTCTCCGCGTGGATCCGCTGCTCCATGCTGGAAATCAGCAGAAACGCCAGCGCGCAGCTGATGATCATCGTCAGCGGCACGGCGGGCGTCACCTCCGTGTTGTTGACGGGCAGCCAGTAGGTGATCTGGCAGCAGAACAGGTACGGCAGCGCGGAGAGCAGGCTGAAGCGCAGGCTGCTCGCATCCGCGCAGATTTCCGGCGGGAAGCGCCGCCAAGCCAGCATCAGCAGCAGGCCGTGAACCGCCGTCAGCACCGCGATGGCGATGAGCTGCAGCGGAAACGCCGGGGTGCGGAACGGGTCAAAGCCGATGGTGAGCATGCAGACGTAGCTGAGCGCAAGCGTGGTGCACTCGGTGAGCATGAAGAAGCACAGCACCCGCTGCGCAATCCCCCGCGCCTGATCGCCCCGCGCGCGCCGGCACAGCAGCGCCGCGGCCGTGAGCGTCGCGTCCATCATCCCCCAGCTGGCGTAGCGCAGCAGCCCCTCGCGCGTCTCCACACAGCGCGCGAGCGTGCAGCCCGCGATGCCCAGCGCAATGGCCAGCGCAAGCCTGCGCCCGGAGATGCCCTGCTCCGGCTTCACAAAGAAGAACAGCAGGCTCACCTGACTGAGGGAGAGCAGCAGCGAGGTGATGACCATGGAGGCAGTCAAATCCATCGCGATCACCCTCTTTCTCCCCAGTAGGCGGCCAGCGCCGCCAGGAACTGCTTGCGCCTGTGCTTGCTCAGCGGCACGCGCCGCCCGCCGACGATCACATCCCCGCCGTCCAGCCGCTCCACCTGCGCGAAGCTGACCACAAACGCCGCGTGGCAGCGGAAAAAGCCGTGCGGAATCAGCGACTCCTCGATGCTGCCCAGCGAGCCGGCGCAGGGAATCTCTTCCTCCCGCGTGCGCAGCAGCGTGCGGTGCTCGCGCGACTCCGCGTAGAGGATGGACGACACCGGCACGATGCGCAGGCTCCCGCCGGAATGCACGCTCAGGCTCGCCGGAGCCCGCTTTTTCAGACGGCGCAGCGCACGGGCGAGGCACGCATCCAGCGTCTCGTGCGCCACCGGCTTGACCAGAAAGTCGAGCGCGTCCACCTTGTAGCCCTGCACGGCGTACTGCGCCATGCTCGTGACGAACACGATGAGCACGTCGGCATCGAGCTCGCGAATGCGGGCGGCGGCGCTCATGCCGTCCATGCCGGGCAGCTGGATGTCCAGCAGCAGCAGGTCGAAGCGCTCCCCGGCGGCACAGGCGTCCAGCAGCGGCTGCACGTTACCCAGGCAGGTCAGCTCCGCCTCGAGGCCGCCCAGCACGCTGCGCACGCCGTCGGCCAGCTGTCCGCGCAGGTCTTCCTCGTCCTCCACGATGGCGATGCGCAGCATGGCGCCGCCTCCCTTCATCCTAGCATCTATCCGCATTATACCATAGGAAGCCCGGTTTGTGCGCGCCGGGGCACGAATTGCGCCCAGTTGGGTGCGAAAAACGCCCAGATGGTCAAACTTATGGCAATCCCCCGGGCGGTTTTGGTATAATGCGGTCAACGCAATTCCTCTGGAATTGGGACATCGTGACACAAGGAGGTTAACCATGAGCAAGAAGCTTTCCCGCCGCGACTTTCTGAAGAATGCGGCGGCCGCGGGCGCGGGCTTTGCGGCGCTGGGCCTGTTTGGCCAGAGCGCAAAGGCCGAGGCGCAGGACAAGTATACCCCCGGCACCTACACCGCGGAGAAGACCATCTCCTACGCGGAGATCAGCGTCAGCATGACGTTCTCCGCGGACGCGATCACCGCGTGCGAGATCAAGTCCTCCGGCGCGCAGGACCTGCTCACCGAGGAGCTCAAGACGAAGATGGCTGCGGCGATCGTCGAGGGCCAGGGCGCGGACGTGGACGCCGTGACCAGCTGCACGCTGGTGGCGTCCGTGGGCGCGATTCAGGCGTGCGTGGCGGAGTGCGTCGCGCAGGCCACCGGCACCGAGGTGGAGGAGCCGGAGACGAAGCCCGTAACCGGCCGTGTCGAGGGCTACTGCGGCCCGGGCGACTGGCTGGGCGAGGCCCCGGCGGACCCGGAGACCTATGAGGACGCCGGCACGTTCGACGTCATCGTGCTGGGCGGCGGCCATGCCGGCATCGGCGCGGCGTTCGCCGTCGTGGACGAGGGCGCGACCGTGGCCGTCGTGGAGAAGCAGAAGTGGGAGAACTTCGTCGATACCGAGGGCACCGGCTCCAACATGGGCGGCTGGTTCGGCGAGGACATCGGCCACGTCAACTCCAAGCTGCTCATCGAGCGCGGCTACGGCCCGTATGACACCGGCGCGATCACCGCGGAGTTCTGCAAGCGCGCCGCGGGCCGCGTCAACCCGGAGATCCTCAAGAACTTCGTGCAGTATTCCGGCGCGATGTTCGACCGCTATCAGGAAATCTACAACTCCTACGAGGCGGAGCGCAAGGAGAACGACAGCCACGTGTTCATGAAGAACACCGCGGTCATCGTGCCGACCGCCACCGGCGACGGCAAGACCGGCGACCAGTGGGTCAACGGCGAGCCGGCGGACAGCGAGGGCTACTTCGACATGAGCGACATGTTCAAGTATCCGCTGTGCAACACGCAGGCGGCCTACGGCCAGCAGAACGCCTCCTACCCGATCCGCTGCGGCGACTACCTGACCTGGCCGTGCAACGCGCAGTTCTACGGCTATCAGGGCAACAACATCGAGTACATCCACAAGTACATCGTCAAGTACGTGCAGGAGAGCGAAGGCTCCACCTGGGACTTCGGCCGCGAGGGCATCAAGCTCATCCAGGACGAGAACAGGAAGGTCATCGGCCTGTACGCCAAGGACGCCGACGGCAAGTACTACCGCTACAACTGCAACAAGGGCGTCATCCTCTGCGCCGGCGACTTCATCGGCGATCCGCAGATGTGCTGGGCGCTGCTCAACGAGGGCATGGAGTGGGCCGAGCGCAACGGTGCGACGGCGGATTCCTGGGCCTCCGCGGGCTCCCGCAACGGTGCCGGCCACAAGATGGGCTGCTGGGCAGGCGGCATGATCGAGCCGACCCCGCGCGGCTGGATGGCCCTCGGCGGCGGCGCGTCCGGCCCGTGGGGCACCGCGCCGATGCTCATGCTCAACGCGCGCGGCAAGCGCTACATGAACGAGGGCGCCATCGCGCAGCTGAATGCGGTCGGCATGCGCCAGCCGGCCGGCCTGACCTGCTATGTCACCGACGCCAACTGGCGCAAGACGCTGCAGGCCGCGCCGCTTGACCACGGCGCGCCGAACTTCGGCATGCAGGACTACTGGGACAAGATTGAGGCGGACATGGACGCCTGCGTCCCGGGCCAGCAGAACACCGTCACCATCGCCAACCTCGCCGAGCGCACGATGATGAGCGGCAGCGTCTACTGCGCCAACACGCTCGAGGAGCTGGCGGACCTGCTGGGCTACAAGGGCGCGGCGAAGCAGAACTTCCTCGACTCCATCGCCCACTACAACGAGCTGTGCTACGCGGGCGTGGACAGCGACTACGGCAAGGAAGCGGCCTACATGGTGCCGATCGACACCCCGCCGTTCTTCGGCGGCACGGGTTCCTCCTCCCACAGCACCAGACCGATGATGGTCACGATGAGCGGTCTGGTCACGGACGAGACGCAGAACGTCGTCGATCACGATTGGAACCCGATCGAGGGCCTGTACGCGGCGGGCAACTGCCTGGGCGGCCGCTACGGCTTCGGCTACAGCACGCCGTTCGCGGGCAACTCCGTCGGCATGGCCATGACCCACGGCTGGATTGCCGGCCATCAGGTCGCCTCGGACAAGGCGTTCCTGGGCACGCCGGTTGAGCCGATGGAGGCCCCGGCGCGCGGCGGCCCCGGCGGCCCCGGTGGCCCTGGCGGCCCCGGTCCGGCCTGATGCCTGAAGGCTTGCTGCAAGTCTGCTTCGCGCATCATCAGGATGCTGTCTGAGCAAGCAGGAGGGGCGCTTTCGCGCCCCTCTTTCCATTTTGCGCAAAAGAGCGTATAATCAATCCCGATACATGCTGATGACACGACCGTTTTATACTGATTCTCGTCTAAATTCCCGCTTCACGAATAGCACCCGTCTCAATCGTAGGCTGCTTCGCAGCCTGCTCTGAGACTGCGTTTTCTCCGGGATTTTTGGGCTGCCGCCCAAACCTGCTCAGGGGCGCCGCCCCTGAACCCCGCAAGG
>CAMENN010000033.1 GCA_945928315.1 uncultured Clostridia bacterium | reverse complement strand
ACCATCATCAGCAGGATGACGATGATCAGGTACGGGATGCCGTTGATGATCTCCAGGATGCGCATCATGATGATGTCCAGCGTGCCGCCGAAGTAGCCGGAGATGCCGCCGTAGATGCAGCCCAGCACCAGATCGACGAGCGCGGTGGTGACGGCAATGATCAGCGAGACGCGGCCGCCCATCCAGATGCGGGTGTACAGGTCGCGGCCCAGCGTGTCGGTGCCGAACAGATGCATGTGGCCGTAGCCCTCGCAGGACTCGTCGTCGCAGACGGTGAACATCGGCGCGTTGGTGTGGCCGTAGTGCTGCTCGCGGTAGTCAAACGGCGAGAGCATCGGCGCGAACGCAGACATGAGGGACAGCAGGACAATCAGCACGACGCAGACCAGCGCGACCTTGTTCTTGACCAGGCGGCGCATGGCGTCCTGCGTGAAGGTGAGGCTCGGCCGGTTGATGGCCTCGCGGTCGTGTGCGCTCTCGCCGACGTGGGCAAAGCGGGACTTGTCGATGTGTTCCATACCTTACTCCTCCAGCTTGACGCGCGGGTCGATGAGGCCGTAGAGCAGGTCAACCACCAGCGTGCAGACGATGAGCAGCGCGCCGTAGAAGACCGTGGTGCCGCCGATCATCGTGTAGTCGAGGTCCTTGATGCTGGTGACGAAATACTTGCCCAGACCGGGGATGTTGAAGATGCTCTCGATGACGAAGGTGCCGGTGAGCACGGAGGCGACCGTCGGGCCCATGATGGTGACCACGGGCATGACGGCGTTGCGCAGCGCGTGGCGGCGCAGGATCTGCCCCTGGGAGAGGCCCTTCGACTTGGCGGTCTTGATGTAGTCGGAGCTGAGCACATCGAGCATGCTCGTGCGCATCAGGCGGGAGACCGTCGCCAGGGAGCCCAGGCCCAGCGCGAACGCCGGCAGCAGCGTGTGCTTGAACGTGCCCCAGCCCTGAATCGGGAAGATGGCCACGCCCAGCACCTTGCGCAGCTGCAGGCCCAGGAAGTACTGCAGCACCGCGCCCAGGATGAAGCTCGGCACGGAGACGCCGATCATGGCGATGAACATGGAGACGGTATCCCACGCGCTGCCGCGCTTGATGGCGGCGACGGCGCCCAAGAGGATGCCGGCGATGACCGCGAAGATCAGCGCGCGGATGCCCAGGTCCGCGGAGACCAGGAAGGACTCGGAGACGATCTCCATCACGGGCCGGTTGTAGGTGATGGAAATGCCCAGATCACCGCGCAGGCAGTTGCCCATATACATGAGGTACTGAACGAACACGGGCTTGTCCAGGCCGTACTTCGCGTTCATGTTGGCCAGCGCCGTCGCGGAGATTGCCTTTTCCCCCAGGAACGGATCGCCCGGCAGCATACGCATCATGAAGAACACGAACGTGATGAGCACGAACAGCGTCAGCACCGCGTATACCAGACGTTTGACGATATATCGAGCCAATGTGTTTCCTCCTTCTTGACAGCCCGCCCGGGGCCATTTTTATCTGTACGGTTTCGTCGGTCATTCTCCCGGCAGCGTGCCGGGTCCTTCGCAGCGGAGCGCATCGCGCGGGACCTCCTCGCCCTGCGGGACGCCTGAATGGAAGAAAGCGGCACGGGACAGCGCCCATGCCGCTTTGATGCCCTTTTGACGCGAAAGAGAGAATTACTCGGCGAGCTTCGTGTAAATCAGGTTGTAGGACTGGAACGGCAGACGGGCGTAGCCCTCAGCCATCTTCTCGCTGACCACATAGTCCTCATGGCGCCAGTAGATCGGGATGATCGGCATATCCTCGGCGAGGAGGAACTCGCACTGCACGAAGATCTGCTCACGGGCGACCATGTCGGTCTCCACCTTCGCAGCCTCGATCAGTGCGTCATACTCGGCGCTGGAGTAGCCGGTGTGGTTGTTGCCGTTGGTGGTGGTCCACAGGTCGAGGTCGGTCATCGGGTCGTTGTAGTCCGGGCCCCAGCCGCCGGCGAAGATGTCATAGTTGTGCGCGTTGCGGCGGGCACGGGCCTCGGTGATGGTCAGGACCTCGATCTTGGCCTCGATGCCCAGCACCTTGCGCAGCTGCTCCTGGATCACCTGGTTGTACAGCTCGTTCTGGGTGCCCTCGGAAACCATCAGGGTGATGTCGATCTGGTCGGCCGTCTTGCCCAGCTCGGCGAGCGCCAGCTCGAGGTACTCCTTGGCCTTGGCCTCATCGGAATGCTCCGAATAGAGCGGCTCACCGCCGTTGGCGGCGACGACAGCGTCGGCGAAGGTCTCGGTGTTCACGCCGGAGATGCCCAGGGTGAAGCACTTGGAGGGCTCGGAATCGTTCTTGAACACGGTGTCGATCAGCTGACGACGGTCAAGCGCGCAGCTGATGGCCTTGCGCAGGTTCTTGTTGGAGATGTCGCGGTTCGGATCGTCCTGCGTGCAGTAGAGGTAGAAGCTGTAGCCGCCGATGTAGTTGGACGGCTTGAAGCCCTCGGCCTCGAGCATCTGGCGCTGGTCGCCGGTGACATCGATCAGGTCAACCTCGCCGCCCTGGAAGGCGTTGAACTTGGCGTTGGTGTCGGTGTACTTGATCCAGTTGATCTTCTCGAGGGAGACGTTCTCCGCATCCCACCAGTAGGGATTCTTGACGGTGACGATCTTGTTCTCCAGGACCCACTCGGTCATGTAGAACGGGCCGCAGTAGAGCATGGTCTCCGGGGAGGTGCCGTAGCTGTCGGCGCCGACCTCGGTGTAGAACGGCTCATAGATCGGGCTCATGACCTCGAACTTGACGTACTGGAGGAAGTACGGGAGCACGTTTTCCAGCTCGCAGACGAGGGTGTAGTCGTCCGCAGCGTAGAAGCCGACGTCCTCGATCTTGACCTCGGGAGCGCCCTCGACGCCGGAGGCGTAATCGTAGTAGGCCTGCGCGTTCTTGAAGACCGCGGCAAAGGCGTAGTACTCACAGGCGTTGGCCGGGTTGAGCAGCTCGCGCCAGCCGAACACGAAGTCATTGGCGGTCACGTCGCCGACGACCTCACCCTTGGAATTGACCCACTTCATGCCCTGACGGAGGTGGAAGGTCCAGGTCAGGCCGTCCTCGGAGGACTCCCAGCTCTCGGCCGCGGCCGGGATGATGGAGTTGTCCACGGAGCTCAGCTTGACGAGGCAGTCCTGCGTGTGGCGGGCAATGCCCAGCTCGGTGTTGTAGGTCATCTTGGTGGTGTTCATGACGCTCATCGTGGAGCACTCCACGGAGATGGCGCCCTTCTCGCTGGTGCCCGGGTAGTAGCCGAGGCCCGCGTTCGGGTTGGTCTCAGCCACGGCGACGGCGCCGATGGCGAGGAGCATGACCAGGCACAGCAGCCATGCGAAAAGACGGTTTTTCATGGCGAATTCCTCCTTGCGAAGTTCATGGGAAGGTCAGAGGAACAGGGTTGCCTGTTCCCCCGCCTTCATGATATAATGGATTATAGCACAGCGATAAAGCGTTTGCAAGTCCGAATTTCTAAAAATTCTTTTTTCATCCGGTCAGCCGTTTAATGGATATGGGATAAGATCGTCTGTCTCAGGAGATACCGCACTATTTTCTGGAGGAATACAGGCCCATGGCGAAAATCTGTGATGCGTTTAATTCATTTTTTGAAAGCTGGCAGCAGAGCGTCTGGCGGCTCTGCTTCATCATCACGCGCGGGCGCGCCCCGGCGGACGAGCTGGCGTTCCAGGCTTTTCTGCGTCTGGGCGCGGCAAAGGACCCGCGCATCGGGGAAAAGGACGCGCGGATGCTGCTCTTCGAGCGCGCGGTCTACCTCGGCTTTGACTACTACGGGCACAAGCCGCACCGCCTGCCGAAGATCGAAACGATCAAGAATGGGCGGCTGATCTTCCCGGTGACGGACGGGCTCTACGCGCTGATGAAGCTGCCGCTTGCCCGCCGCTGCGCGCTGTGCCTTCTGGCGGAGGGCTTCACGCAGGCGGAGATCGCGCAGATCCTGCATGTGCGCCCGGCGAAGGCCGCGCGCCTGTGCGCGGACCCGGGCATCCCGCACTGGCGGGAGGATGTGCTGGCCGTCGCGCAGACGGACGAGGACGCGCAGCGCCTCTCCGACCGGATCTACGAGCGCTTTGCCGAGCGCAGCGTCGGCGTGGAGAACGCCATCCATGCGGTGCGTCAGGGCTTTGACCGCATCGCGCCGTATCTGGCGCTGGCGGTGCTGGCGCTGTTCGCCTTTTCCATATGGTATGTCGGACAGCTGTGAATCAGAACCATTTTTATATGTAGAAACAGGGCGCGCGGCTTGTCCGGCCGCGCGCCCTGCTGTCGTTGATTCGGTTTTCTCACGGTGCGGCCGGGCCGCACGGGCTTACTTGTCGCACTGATACCACAGCTCCGCCGTGCGCAGGCGCGCCATGTCGCCGGCACGGATGCCGAACTCGAGATACTGGCCGGTGACGTCGCCGTCCAGTATCGCCTGGGACAGGTCCATATAGTCCAGCACGAGGTGCTTCTCCCAGGAGAAGCCGTCGTGGCCGACGCCCAGCGTGTCATACCGGTCGCTCAGGTCCCACAGCTTGCGGCAGGTCCTGTTGAACTCCTCGATGAGGGTCGTCTCGTTGTTGGGCTGCCTCGCCAGGATGATGCTGTTGTTGATCGTGTCGCCGGAAATCAGCACGCGCTGCGGCTCGACGAGGTAGGCCACGGAGCCCTCCGTGTGGCCGGGCGTCTCAAAGACGGTGATCGTGCTGCCGCCGACGTCAAACACATCACCCTCCTTGACCGGCTTGGTGATGTCGAGGGAGACGACCTCCGGCTCCTCCGCCGGGATGCGGGCGAGCATGGCCTGGATGTTCTTCTCGCCCGGGAAGCGGACCGGGCCGCGGCTGGTGGCGTAGAACTGGCGGAACTGGTTGTTGCCGGTGTTCATGCCCAGATCGGCGGGGTGCATGTACACCTCGCAGTCCGTGAACTGGTACAGGCCGCCGGAGTGGTCGAAGTGGCCGTGGGTCAGCATCACCGTGATGGGCTTGTCCGTGATGCGCTCGCAGATCTCGCGGATGGTGCCGATGCCGCAGCCGGTATCGAACAGAACGGCCTTCTCCTCGCCCACCAGCAGGAACGCGTTGACGAGGTAGAACTCGCTGATGCAGTAGAGGTTCGGCGCGATCTCGACGACGCTGTGCTCGATGTAGGGCACCTCGCCGGTATACGCCGGGGCGGCATCGCTCTGCGTGGCGGCCGCGGAAGACTTTTCCGCCTCGGCCAGCGCAGATGCGCCTAGGTTCATCGTGGCAAGCGTCAGCGCGCTGGCGGCTGCGCCCTTCAGGAACGTGCGGCGGCTCATGCTGTTGCTCATGGGATGTGCTCCTCCTTTTGTTGTCCTGTCCTCAGAATAATTACCCTTTAGGAACATCTTACCATGGCATCCGGAGTGTGTCAAGGATTTTTTGTCTATAACTTGAAATATTCTCGATGAAAAATTGGAGTTTTATTCACCAAACATACTAGAGCACTAACATCAAGCCCTTCGGACCGGCGTTTTTCCGGCCCGGGGAAGCCGTTCCAGCCGGTGAAAAAAAGAGGGGGCTGCGTCCGCCCCCGGAGATTCTGTTTCCAAAAAGAGAAGCCGCGGCGGCGGACAGTTTCCCGTCCGCCGCCGCGTTGAATGCTTCGCATGGATGCCGGATTGTCAGGCGTCCTCTCAAGCCTTCCCCTCCAGCGCCTGCGCGCCGAGCAGCAGCGCGCCGGTGACGCCCGAATTGACGCCCAGCGCCGGCGGCACGATGTAGCTCTCGATGCCCTCCGGCGTCAGCCTGTCCGAATCGACATAGCCGCCCAGCAGCGCCAGCGTCTTCTCCCGGATATGCGGGAACAGGTGCATCTGCTGCATCACGCCGCCGCCCAGCACGATCACCTCCGGCGAGAACGTGACGATCGCGTTCGCGCACATCTGCGCCAGGTACGCCGCCTCCAGCGCCCAGGCCGGGTGATCCTCCGTCATCAGCTTGGCCGACAGTCCCCAGCGCTTCTCGATCGCCGGGCCGCTGGCCAGCCCCTCCAGGCAGTGCCTGTGGAACGGGCAGATGCCGTCCGGCATGGTGTCCGACGGCTCGACGCTCAGCAGCATGTGCCCCAGCTCCGGGTGCACCAGCCCGTGCACGAGCTGATCCCCGATCACCAGGCCGCCGCCGATGCCCGTGCCGACCGTCACATACAGCAGGCTGTGCAGGCCCCTGCCCGCGCCCATCTTCCATTCGGCCAGCGCCGCGGCGTTCACGTCCGTGTCGATCACCGCCGGCACGCCCAGGCGCGCCCTGAGCTCCTGCAGCAGCGGGTAGCCGGACCAGCCGGCCTTGGGCGTATGGGTGATGCTGCCGTAGGTGGGCGAGGCGGGATTCAGATCGAGCGGCCCGAAGGAGCCGATGCCCAGCGCCTCCACCTCGAATTTGCTGATAAAATCGACGATCTGCGGGACGGTGACCTCCGGCGCAGCCGTGGGAAAGCTGGCGCGCTGAAGCACGCCGCCCTGCGGGGTGCCGATCGAGCAGACCATCTTGGTGCCGCCCGCCTCAAGAGCTCCGATGAGCATCGGTTCATCCTCCTTCATGCATACATTCTTTTTTCCAGTGACATCATACGCCATGAAATTCCCGTTGTCAAGCGCGCAAAGGAGGGCGGCCATGCGCAACAGGCTCCTTTCGGGCGGCGTGCGCCCGCTGACGCTGCGTCTGGCGGGGCCGTCCCTGCTGGCGATGCTCTCCACGGGGCTGGCCAACCTGCTGGACGCGCTGTTTGCCGCCCGCGCGGGCGCGGCGCTCTCCGGCGCGATGAGCGTCTGCTTTCCGCTGCTCACGCTCATCCAGACGGTGGGCTTCACGCTGGGCATGGGCGCGGGCAGCCACGTCAGCCGCTGCCTGGGCGACGGCGATGCCGACAGCGCGCGCCGGGTCGCCTCCACGGCCACGGCGCTGGCCCTCGCGCTGGGTTTGCTGCTCGCGGGCATGGGCGCGCTCCTTGCGCCGCAGGCAGCGCTCTGGCTCGGCGCGCCGCAGGAGGAACTGGACGCCTGCGCGGGCTATGCGCGCCGGGTGCTGCTCACCGCGCCGCTGCAGTGCGTCGGCCTGACGCTCTCCAGCCTGCTGCGCGGACAGGGCCGCACGCTGTCCAACATGGCCGCATACGCCTCCTCCAGCCTGTTGGGCACGGTACTCAGCTATCTGCTGGTCGTGCGCCTCCAGTGGGGTGTGCGCGGCGCGGGCATCAGCCTGATGGCGCGGGAGGCGCTCGCGCTGCTCATCCTCGTCGTCGCCACCCTGCGCAGCGACGCGGCGCTTCGGCCCTCGCCGCGCTGCGTGACGCTCCGGCCGTGGGTCTTCCCGGCGATCATGCGCTCCGGCCTGCCGACGCTGCTGCGCCAGGGCGCGATGAGCCTGTCCGGCGCGCTGCAAAGCCGCGTCTGCCGGGGCTTCGGCGCGGCGGCGCTCGCCGGCATGGGCGTCGCCGTGCGGGCTTCGGCGCTCGTCTCCTCCGCGGTCATCGGCTTTTCGCAGGGCTTTCAGCCCATCTGCGGCGCATCCTACGCCGCGGGCGACATGGACCGCGTGCGCGCGGCGTACCGCTTCTGCCAGCACGTCACGGTGGGCGCACTGGTGCTGCTGGGCGGCGCAGCCTTCCTCTTTGCGGACGCGCTGGTTGCCCCGCTCGCCGCGCAGCCGGAGGCCGCCGCGTTCGCCGCGCGCGTGCTGCGGGCGCAGAGCGTCGTGTTTTTCGCGCAGGGCGCGGTCATCCTGATGAACGTGCTCACACAGGCCATGGGGATGACCGTGCGCGCGACGCTCGTTGCCCTCAGCCGTCAGGGGCTGTTCCTGCCGCCGCTTGTGCTCCTGCTCCCGCGCCTTCTCGGCGAGACGGGCCTGGTGCTGGCCCAGAGCGCGGCGGACGTGCTCGCGCTGCTGTTTTCTCTGCTGCTGACCCGGGGCATATGGCATGCATCGCCATTGACAGACGGCAGGCAAGGGATTACAATGGACGATAAACAGGCTTCTTCAAGCCGCGCGAAGCGATGAAGGGTCAAGGGGACCGGAGCCTGCCGCGCTCAATGAGCGAAACAGGCAGGCGGAGCGTCGGGAATCGCAAGGAGCACCGCTTGCGGTGCGACTATGCGAGTTCCCCGGACCAAGCCCCTTGCGGGGTCTGGGGCGGCGCCCCAGGCAGGGTTTGGGGCGGCAGCCCCCATCGTTTCCCCCATCGCGAAGCGATCCAAAAAGAAAGCAGTCAGGGAGCGAAGCGTTACCTGACGGGTTGATTCCGCTTACCCGGTACCGGCCCGCAAGCCTCCTTCCGTCTCCCCTGCCTCTCCCAATGACCCTCTCAGGAGGCCCTCCATGAAGAACGCCAATGACCCGCAGCTGCGCGCGCTGCGAGAGCGGGCCGGACGCATGCGCCTGCCGCCGCTATCCCGCGGCCCGGACGGCCGTCTCACGCCGGAAAGCCTCGCGCCCGTGCGGGAGATCGCCCGGCGCATCGCCCGGCACAACCGCATCGTCGGGCTCTCGCTGGTGCTCTGCGCGCCGGGCGGGGCGACGGATGTGATCACGCTGGGCCACGCGCGCCTGCATCCGCGCATGCCGGTGACAGAGCACACCTGCTTCCGCGTGGCCTCCGTCTCCAAGCTGGTGATGACCTTCGGCGCGCTCTCGATGATGGAGGACGGCCTGCTCGCGCTCGATGAGGACATCGGAGCGGTACTGGGCTATCCCGTGCGCAGTCCGCATGCGCCGGACGTGCCCGTGACGCTGCGCATGCTGCTCACGCACACCTCGGGCATCCGCGACGAGGGCAGCTACGGCACGCGCGGCATGGCGCCGGGCTGCACGCTGCGCGAGCTGCTTTGCGATCCACAGAACTGGCTGCCCCAAAGGCCCGGCGCGGCGTTCCATTACAGCAACCTCGGCGCGGGCGCGGCGGGCAGCGCGATGGAGCGCGCCGGCGGTCAGCCCTTTGACGACCTGATGCAAGCGCGCGTGTTCGCGCCGCTTTCCATCCGCGCCAGCTACGATCCCCGGCGCATCGTTCCGGCGGACGACCTGGCCGACGGCTACGCCGTGCGCGGACCCCTGCCGCCCGTGCGCCGCTATGACGCCGCGGCGCTCGCCGTGCGGCCCCCGGAACCGTTTGACCCGGAGCGGGACTACCTGTGCGCCGCCGGACGGCTGATCACCGACAGCGCGGGCATGGCGGCGCTCGTGCGGCTGCTCGCCTCGGAAAGCGGCATGGGCGTGCTCGCCCCCGACTCCCTCCGCCTGATGCGCACGCCGCAGGACGGCCTGGGCGGCATCGGCGCGTGCGGACGCGGGCTGAACGCCGCGTTTTTGCCGGGCGTGTTCCCCGGCGTGAATGCCGTCGGGCATCAGGGCGTGGCCTACGGCATGTGCGCGGAGCTGTTTGCCGATCCCGCGAGCGGAACCGGCGTGGGCGTGATGACCAGCGGCACGCGGCTTGTGCGCACGCCGCCGCTCATGCGCGCGGGCTTCGACCTGCTCACCCTGGGCTTTGCCGCGCTGGCGGCCACTGACCAGTGAAGCCCTTTTCACAATTCGGACACAATCTTTTAATCTTTTTTCCCATAATTCATCATTTTTTCTCCATAGCGCGACGATATACTATGGGCATCACCGATGAGGTGATCAGAAGTTCACTTCATACACCCCGAAAGGAGATCGATTGTATGTTCAACTCGAAGCATTTCCGCAAGCTGCTCGCGCTGACCACCGCGCTGGCACTGACGGCCACCGTCGGCCTGTCCGTCATGGCGCAGGCAGAAACCACCAAGCACTTCAGCGTCATTGAAGCCGCCTCCGATCAGGATTCCCTGTCCGTGACCGAGATCGCCAAGAAGTGCCGCACGAGCATCGTCGCCATCGAGACGGAGACGAAGGTCGTCTACAACACCTATGACAACGGCTATCCGTTCGGCATGTTCGGCTACGGCTATGGCTACGGCTACGGCGGCCGCAGCAACCGCCAGCAGGAGTACACCGAGACGGCGGCCGGCTCCGGCATCGTCCTCTCCGAGGACGGCTACATCCTCACCAACAACCACGTCATCTCCGGCGCGGACAAGATTACGGTCTATGTGATGCCGGAGGACGGCGAGACCGAGGAGGAAACCTATGAAGCGACGCTCGTCGCCTCCTCCGAGAGCAACGACATCGCCGTGCTCAAGATCGACGCGAAGGGCCTGACGCCCGCCACCTTCGGCGACAGCGATCAGCTGGAGATCGGCGAGCTGGCGGTCGCCATCGGCAACCCGATGGGCTCCGTGCACGGCTCCGTGACCGCGGGCATCATCTCCGCGACCGAGCGTGAGCTGACCATCGACGACGTGACCATCAGCGCCATCCAGACCGATGCGGCCATCAACCCCGGCAACTCCGGCGGCGGCCTGTTCGATTCCTACGGCAACCTGATCGGCATCGTCTACGCGAAGTCCTCCTCCGTGTCCATCGAGGGCATCGGCTACGCCATCCCGGTCAACGACGTCAAGGACCTCATCGACCAGATGATCAACGATCCGGACTCCGTGCAGGCGCAGACCAAGGGCAGCCAGATCATGCTGGGCATCACCATCGTGGACATCACCGAGGCGATGAGCAAGCAGTACTCCATGCCGGTGGGCGTCTACGTCCGCGAGGTGTCGGAGATGAGCGCCGCGGAGCGTGCGGGCCTCACCAAGGGCGACATCATCGTCGAGTTTGACGGCGAGACCGTCACCTGCGCCGACGACCTGAACGCCATCAAGGCGAAGCAGACGCCGGGCGACACCGTCGAAATGAAGATCGACCGCAACGGCAAGGAAATGACCATCGAGATCGTCATCCCGCAGCCGACCGAGGTCGAGACGACGTCCGACAAGTAAGCAATTCTCAGGAAAGAATCGGACCGTAAGCGCGAAGCGAAGAAGGGAGTCTGAGGGATCATATCCCTCAAGCAGGTCCGGGTGGCAGCCTGGCGCAACCCCATCGCGAAGCGATCCGGAAAAACCCGTCAATCTGTTTGGAGGGGCGAACCCGCAAGGGTTCCTCCCTCCTTTTTTTGCACCGGTTTTTATGGTATAATGGATCCGCGCGGGATGAAAGCCGCGCGCAAAGCCGTTTGATTCATATACGCATTTCATCACCCATCCGGAGGTTTTCATGTCCAGGCGCATATTGACCCTGCTGCTCGCCCTGCTCCTGCTGCTGCCCGCCGGGGCGCGGGCGGAAAAGATGCTCTTTGAAGACGAGAACGGCGCCGCCATCGAGGAGGACGCCGAGTTCCCTGCCGGGACGGACGGCCCCGTCGAGGAGACGTTCACGCCCCGGCCCGCCGCCACGCCCGCGCCCACGGGCACGCCGTTCGCGCTGCTGCAGTACGGCTCCTCCGGCGACGCCGTGCTCGCCGCGCAGGAGCGGCTGACCGCGCTGGGCTACTACTTCGGCAAGTGCTCCGGCGACTTCCTCGAGGGCACGCAGAGCGCCGTGCGCCGCTTCCAGAAATACAACAGCATGAAGGAGACGGGCAAGCTCGATGAGGCGACATGGGACCGGCTCTTTTCCGACGCCGCCGTCCATCGCGACGGCTCTACGCCCTACGCCACGCCCTCGCCGGTGCCGGAGCTGACGCCGACGCCCACGCCCACGCCGTTCACCTACAAGCGCAAGCTGCAATATGGCGACCAGAACGACCTCGTCGCCGCGCTGCAGTCCCGGCTCGCCGAGCTCGGCTACTACGAGGCGAAGGTCTCCGGAGGCTACTACAAAATCACGCAGAACGCCGTGCGCGCGTTCCAAGCGCACAACGGCCTGACGGTGGACGGCGTCGCCGGGCAGCAGACGCAGGAGGCGCTCTTCGCCAGCGACGCCGTCCCGGCAAGCGCCACGCCGCGCCCCTCGCCCACACCCACTCCCGCGAAGTATCTGCTGATGGTGGACGTAACCAACCAGATCACCCGGGCCTTCACCTACGACGAGGAGGGCCTGTACACGGTGCTCGTGCGGGAGATGATCTGCTCCACCGGCACGGTGAAAAACCCGACGCCGCTGGGCACGACGATCATGCCGAAGAAGCGCGCCCGCTGGGGCTACTTCCCGACGTGGGACTCCCACGCGCAGTATCTCACGCGCATCGACGCGGCCAACGCCTTCCACTCCGTGCTCTACAGCGAGCCGGACGAGCGCACGCTGTCGGTCAAGTCGTTCGAGGCGCTGGGCACGCGGGCCTCGCACGGCTGCGTGCGCCTGCTCGTCTCGGACGCCAAGTGGATCTACGACAACTGCCAGGAGGGCACAATCATCACCGTCTACGAGGGCGAATACGACCCGGAATACACGATGACGCTCAAGCCGACGCTCAACAGCTCGACGCTGCGCGAGAATCCGCTGCCCGCGCCGACGCCCACGCCCACCTACGCGCGGGAGAACTTCCCGACGGAATACCGCACGCTCTCACGCGGCAAGACGGGCGAGGACGTGTTCATGGTGCAGATGCGGCTGACGGAGCTGGGCTATTACCACGGCTCGGTGACGGGCGGCTATTACGGCGGCACGATCGCGGCGGTAGAGGCGTTCCAGCGCGACCACGGCCTGACGGTGGACGGCGCTGCGGGCAGGCAGACGCAGGCGCTGCTCTTCAGCGAGGACCTCGACCCGACGCCCGCCCCGACGCCCTCGCCCTCGCCCACCCCGACGCCCGCCCCGCGCACGACGGACACGCCGACGCCCGCGCCCACGGCGCTGCCCACCCCGGAGACCTATGTGCCCAGGGACGGCAGCGTGGGATGAACCGTCCGCGCGCCCTTCCTCCTTGCAGGAGAAAGGGCGCGTTTGTCTGCCGGGGCAGGCCCGGCTTCGCCCCGTTCACATTCCATCCGGAATTCTTCGCATTTGTGCCCTTTTCGACATTTCCTCTTTCCCTCCGCGCGCTTTCGAGGTATAATAGGAAATGATGTTTATGATTGAGGGAGTGTGCCCATGACGGGAAAACGATGGTGTCTGACCTCAGCGGCACTGCTCGTGCTGCTGCTCGCTTCGCTCATCGCGCTCGTCGTCGTGGTCGATCCGTTCGAAATCTACCACAGGGCGCTCTTCTATCAGCCCGCCTATGACAGCGAAACCCAGATGTATTCCAACGCCGGCGTCGCCAAGTCCTACGCCTACGACAGCATCATCATCGGCACCTCCGTCACCGAGAACTGCCGCCCCAGCGTCTATGCGCAGGCGCTCGGCGGCAGCTTCGTCAAGCTCTGCATGAACGGCGGTCTCTCCCGCGACCACGCGAAGATGATGGACATCGCCTTCCGCACGCATGACGTCTCGCGCGTCGTCTACGGACTCGACCTGTTCGCCTTCTCCCAGTATTACACCAACCAGAAGGCCGCCACGCCCGACTACCTCTACGACGACGATCTTCTCAACGACACCGCCTACTGGTTCAATGAGACGGTGCTCCTGCGCTATATCCCGGAGGCCCTCGCCCGCGCCGGCACCACGCCGGACGACAGTGCGCGCGACACCATGTATTTCTGGGACCCGCCCGAGATGCCCGGCCGGGACGGCCTGCTCGCGCAGCTCGACTGGAGCGCGCCCATGGACGAAAGCGAGCCCGCCGACTGCCTTGCGGGCTTCACGCGGGACAACTGCGAGCAGAACCTGCTGCCCTACATCCAGGCCCATCCCGAGACGACCTTCACCGTGTTCTTCCCGCCGTATTCGCTGCTCTACTGGGCGCAGCAGGCGCAGAGCGGCATGCTCGAGGCGCGCCTGGCCCAGCGCGGGCAGCTGGCCGCCCTGCTGCTCGCCGAGCCGAACGTGCAGCTCTTTGACTTCCAGAACCGGAAGGAATGGACGCAGGACTACGACCTCTATTTCGATTCCATCCACTACGTCTCCTGCGTCAACGACGCCATGGCCCATGCCATGGCTGCGGGCGAATGCCGGGTGACGGACGTCTCGCAGGTGGAGGCATCCAGCGACGCCCTGCGCGCGGACTGCCTCGCCCTCTATGCCGAACAAACCGGAAAGGAGCATCCATGACCCGAAAGCAGTGGGGTCTGCTCACCCTGTCGCTGCTGCTGCTGACCATTGGCGGCATCATCGGCACGGTCGTGCTCATCGACCCGTTTGAAATCTACCATCAGGCCACGGCCTTCATCCCGCCCATCACCAACGGCACACAGAACTATGCAAACGCCGGCATCGCCAAGTCCTATGAATACGACAGCGTGATCATCGGCTCCTCGATGACCGAGAACTTCCGCCCCAGCCAGATGGACAGCCTGCTGGGCGGGCGCTTCGTCAAGCTCTGTATCAACGGCGGCTCGCCCTACAACCACAGGCAGATGATGGAGCTTGCCTTCCGCACCCACGACGTCACGCGGGTATTCTACGGCCTCGACGTCGAGGCGCTCACCTACTTCTATACCACGCCCAAGTGCGAGATGCCCGAATACCTCTACGACGACGACCTGTTCAACGACACGGCCTACTGGTTCAACCACAGCGTGCTCGCGCGCTACATCCCCCAGTGCCTCAAAACCCTCGGACAGAGTGATCCCGACCAGCGGGACACGATGTACATGTGGGGCGACCTCTACGAATACGGCAAAGAGGCCGCGCTGCGCTACGTGACGATCACGGGGGAGACCGTCGAGCAGGGCGATCTGCCGGAGGTGCCGGAGCTCTCCCAGCAGTCGGGCCTGAACGTCTACAGCAACCTGCTGCCCTTCATCGAGGCGCATCCGGACACGGAGTTCATCGTCTTCTTCCCGCCCTATTCGCTGGTGCAGTGGGTGGACTTCTACCAGCAGGGCACGATGATCTATCACCTCGAGCAGAAGGAGGCCGTCATCCGCATCCTGCTCGGCTACGACAACGTGAAGATCTACGACTTTCAGGCGGAGCTTGACTGGGTGACGGCTCTTGACAACTACATCGACGCCTGGCACTACGGCCCGTGGATCAACGACGCGATCGTCGAGCGCGTGGCCGCCGGGGAAAACCGGATCACGGACTGGGCGCAGGCCCGGGAAAACGACGAGGTCATCTGCCGCTACGTCGAGTACATTGAAGCCTGCGGCGCCTGGCCGGACGACATTTCCGCGCTTGATGCAGGCGAGTGACGCACGAAACACGCAAAGGAGACCATCCAACATGCTGTTCAATTCCTACGTCTTCATTCTGGCCTTTCTGCCGCTGACGCTGCTCGGCTATTACCTGCTGGGCAGGCTGCCGGAGCGCATCCCGCTCAACAAGCTCTTTCTGGTGATGGCGTCGTTCGTGTTCTACGGCTACAACAACCCGCGCTATGTGCCCATCATCGTGTGCAGCATCCTGGTCAACTACGCGCTCAGCCAGGGCATGCTCGCCGCAAGGCGCAAGTGCATCCGCCTGCCGCTGATGCTGCTGGGCCTTTCCCTCAACCTCGGCGTGCTGTTCTACTTCAAGTATCACGACTTCTTCGTCACGAACGTGAACCGCGCGTTTGGTCTCACGTTCGCGCTCAACAACGTGGCGCTGCCGCTGGGCATCTCGTTCTTCACCTTCCAGCAGCTCTCCTATGTGATTGACAGCTACAAGCGCACGGTGCCGCGCTACAACATCCTCGACTACGCGCTCTTCGTCACGTTCTTCCCGCAGCTGGTCGCGGGCCCCATCGTGCTGCACAGCGAGATCGTGCCGCAGTTCGCGGACCCGAAGAACCGCCGCTTCAACTTCGACAACTTCGCCCCGGGCCTCTACGCGTTCGCGCTGGGCCTGTTCAAGAAGGTCATCGTCGCGGACACGTTCGGCGTGGCCGTGGAGGCAGGCTTTGGCGCCGCGCAGACGCTCAACACCGCGGAGGCGTGGTTTGTGGCGCTGGGCTACACCCTCCAGCTGTACTTCGACTTCTCCGGCTACTGCGACGTGGCCACGGGCGTGGCGCTGATGTTCAACATCAAGCTGCCGCTCAACTTCAATTCGCCGTACAAGAGCCTGAACATCCGCGAGTTCTGGCAGCGCTGGCACATGACGCTCTCGCGCTTCCTAACGAACTACATCTATTTCCCGCTGGGCGGCAGCCGCAAAGGCACGGTGCGCACCTGCATCAACCTGATGATCGTGTTCCTGGCGAGCGGCCTGTGGCATGGCGCGGGCTGGCTGTTCCTGCTCTGGGGACTGCTGCACGGGCTGGCGAGCGTGCTCTATCGGCTTTTCCGCAAGCAGTATGACGCGCTGCACCCGGCGCTGCAATGGCTGCTGACGTTCGGGTTTGTGGTGGTCGCGTGGGTGTTCTTCCGGGCGACGAGCCTTTCCGACGCGCTGGCGATCCTGCGCTCGATGGTGATGATGGACTTCGGGCCGCTGCGCAGCGAGATCACCTCGGCGTTTGCGCTGCCGGGCGGGTTCCATCCGGGCTACAACGCGCTGTACATGATGATCTGGTATGCGGCGGCGCTGTTTGCGTGCCTGGGCATGCGCAACACGTACGAAAAGACGATGGCGTTCAAGCCGACGCTGGCGAATTCCTTCTCGACGGTGATTCTGATTCTCTACTGTGTGCTGTCGCTCTCGGGCGTGAGCGTGTTCCTTTACTTCAACTTCTGAGCGAGCTGCGAAGATAAGCGCGAAGCGGCGGGCTGTGCCCGCACCCACCTCGCTTCGCGGCGCACTGCCGACGGATTCTTCAGGCAGCAGGCCCTCGAATCCTTTTTGACCATCCATGCCCGTTTCTGCCTCAGACCCGCATTCTTCGGGCGGAGGGCCCTCGAATGCTGAGCGTTTGCGGTCGGGGTGACGTTTACACTTTCCATGGCAAGCAGAAAAATGGTGTCTATGAAGAGAAAACACTGGGCGCTCCTCACGCTCGCCGGCCTGCTGGGCGCAATCGCGCTGATCTCGGCGGCGGTCATCGCGATCGACCCGTTTCAGGTCTATCGTCTGGCGCGGGACTACATGCCGCCGATCGACAACACCACGCAGGTCTATGCCAATGCGGGCATCGTGCGCAGCTACGACTATGACAGCGCGATCGTCGGCACCTCGGTGACGGAGAACTTCCGCCCGACGCAGATGGACGCGCTGCTCGGCGGGCGTTTCATCAAGCTGTGCACATCCGCAGGCACGGCAAACAACCACGCGCTGCTGCTGGACATCGCCTTCCGCACGCACACCATGCGCCGGGTGGTCTACGGGCTGGACGTCTACTCCTACATCGCCGACGTGGACGCCACGGGCTGCGAGGTGCCCCTGTACCTCTACGACGAAAACCCGTTCAACGACGTGCAGTACTGGCTCAACCGCTCCGTGCTGGGCACGTTTCTGCCGCGCTGTCTGCGCGCGTGGGGACAGCAGCAGGACGACTCCATCCGCGACAGCATGTACTGCTGGGCGGGGCGGGACATCTACGGCGAGGACTACGCGCTCTACACGGCGCAGTTCACGCAGCCCGAATCCGAGCGCTCCGCCGACGCCTATGACGACAAGGTCCTGACCAACCTGCGTGAAAACCTGATTCCGTTCATCGAGGCGCACCCGGAGACGCAGTTCGACGTCTTCTTCCCGCCCTATTCCGCCGCGGAGTGGGCGACGATGAAGAGCAAGGGCACGCTCGAGGCGATGCTGCGCGTGCGCGAGCTGTGCTACGGCGCGCTGTGCGGCTATGACAACGTGACCGTCTATGACTTCGCCGGGCGCGAGGACTGGACGCTCGATCTTGATAACTACAAGGACACGCTGCACTACGGCCAGTGGATCAACGACGCGATGGTCGAGGAGATCGCCGCGGGGCGCTGCGCCGTGACGGATGCGACCGCCATCCTCACCGTGAACGACGCCCTGCGCGTGCGCGCGCAGGAGCAGATCGACGCGGGGGGATGGATTTACTGAGCCTTCATCGCTTCGCGCTGACCAAAACAGTTTATCTTTTCCCCGAAAGGAGCACCATGAAGCACTCCTCCCGGCGCGGCGCGCGCGCCCTCTTCTCCGACCCGCTGCTGCGGGTCATCCCGGCGGGCCTCGCGCTCATCGCCGTCGTGCTCGTGTTCACCGGGCTCTCCCGGCTGATGCACAAGCCGAATCCCGACGTCCTCGTCCCGGCCGACGCGTCCGCCGCGGCGGAGCTCACGCCCTCGCCCGTGCCGACGATCACGCCGACCCCGGCGGTCTATGCGCCCTTCGGCGCGCAGTACGGCTACGGCGGCGAGGAGCTGATCCCCGAGACACCCACCCCCGCCCCGACGCCCACGCCCTCCCCCACCCCGTTCGCGACGGCGACGCCCTCCCCTGCGGCGCAGACCGGCTACCGCACGCTCAAAAAGGGCTCGACCGGCGACGACGTCGTGCGCATGCAGCAGGCGCTCATCGGCCTGGGCTACCTGAACGGCGCGGCCGACGGCGACTTCGGCAGCGGCACGCAGAACGCCGTGACGCAGTTCCAGGCGGTCAACGGCCTGAGCGCGGACGGCATCGCGGGCGAAAAGACGCTGACGCTGCTCTATTCCGGCAGCGCGCTCGCCGCATCGGAGGCGCCCGAGATGGACTATCTCGTGCTGGTCAACCGCGACCGGCCGCTGGGCAAGGACTACGTCCCGACCGACCTGGTGAACATCGGGGACGTGATCCCCTCGGACGTGCTGGCGGTCAAGTACAGGAACACGCAGGCCAACCGCGTGGCGACCGAGGCGCTTTACCGCATGCTCGAGGACGCGATCGCGGACAGCGTTTCGAACTTCCAGGTCTCCTCGGCCTATCGCGGCTACGCCGCCCAGCAGCAGCTGGTGGACAACTCCGTCGCTAATTACAGGAAGAACAACCCCGGCTGGTCCACGGAGCGCTGCCTTTCGGCGACCTATCAGACCGTCGCGCCCGCCGGCACGAGCGAGCACATGACGGGCCTCGCATTCGACATCACGGTGCCGGGCGTGAGCTTCTCCGGCACGGCACAGCAGAAGTGGCTGCACGAGCACTGCTACGAGTACGGCTTCGTCGTCCGCTTCACGGCGGAAAAGGAGTCCATCACGGGCTTTCTGGCCGAGAGCTGGCACTTCCGCTATGTGGGCGTGGAGGCCGCGCAGGTGATGACCTTCAACAACTGGTGCCTCGAGGAATATGTGGAGAAGATGGGGCTGTGAGCACGCCCCATCCGACGGGCCTGCACAGTCAGCCTCACAAATCCGCACAAAACAGGCCGCCCGGCAAGCCGGGCGGCCTTCTCTGATGCAGTGATGTTCTTTATGTCTTGTCCGGCTTCGCCTTGAGCTGGCGGAGGATGCCGGAGACGATGCCCCACGCGAGGAAGAGCGTCAGCACGTCGCTGATGGGCGCGGCAATCTGGATGCCCCGCAGGCCGAACACCTGCGGCAGGATCAGCAGCGCGGGGATCAGGAAGATGCCCTGGCGCGCCGTGGCGATGATCGTCGCGCGCACGCCGTAGCCGATGGACTGCGTGAACATGTTGCTCATCGTGATGAAGCCCCAGAGCGGCAGCGTCAGCAGCTGCGCCCGCAGCGCAAACGTGCCGATCTCGATGACCAGCGGGTCGTCCCGCCGGAAGACGGTGATGATCGGCCGGGCAAAGAGGAAGGAGACCGCCGAGAGCACCAGCAGGATGATCGTGGAGACCTTCACGCAGAAGGTGAACGCCTCGCGCACGCGGCTGTAGCGCCCCGCGCCGTAGCAGTAGCCGCAGACCGGCTGGAAGCCCTGCCCGAAGCCGATGACCGTCGAGTTGATGAACATGATGAACCGGCTGACGATCGACATCGCCGCGATGGCCGCGTCGCCGTAGAGGCCTGCGGCGTTGTTGAGCAGGATCGTCGATACGCTGGCGATGCCCTGGCGGCCCAGCGACGGCAGGCCCATGTAGAAGATGCGTCCGTACATCCTGGCCGTCGGTCGGAAGTTGCGCGGATGGATGGAGATCGCCGCGTCCTTGGTGTTGGTCATGATCAGCAGAATGGTGAAGCTCACGAACTGGGAGATCGCCGTGGCAATCGCCGCGCCCGACGTGCCCAGCCCGAAGCCGAAGATCAGCAGCGGATCGAGCACCATGTTGAGGATGCCGCCGGTGGTGATGCCGACCATGCCGTAGATGGACAGGCCCTCGAAGCGCAGCAGGTTGTTCATCGCCAGAGAGCCCATCATGAACGGCGCGGCGTAAAAGATGTAGGTCGCGTAATCCTTGGCGTAGGGCGCGATGGTCTCCGTGGCGCCGAGGAAGCGCACGAGCCAGTCGATATTCAGCAGAGCCGCCGCGGCGAGCACCGCGCCGACCGCCACTGCGGTGAAGAACGCCGTGGAAACATAGCGCTGTGCCTTCTCCTCATCGCCCGCGCCGAGCGCCTGGCTGACGTTGGTGCCGCTGCCCATGCCGATGGTGAAGGCCACGGCCTGGATGATCGCCATGGCGGAGAAGATGACGCCGACCGCGCCGGAGGCCGAGGTGCCCAGCTGGCTGACAAAGAAGGTATCCGCCATGTTGTAGATGCTGGTGATGAGCATGGAGATGATGGTCGGGATGGCAAGCTGCGGGATGACGCGGCTCACCGGCATGTTCAGCATCATCTCGCCCCGTGAACTGGAATCCATGTGTTTCATGACGAAGCTCCGTTCTGTCCATTCGTATTTGCAAACCTATATATTATACGACAACGCCGCTCCGGTTTCCTTCCCGGATACGGCAGGTTATTTTCTTGACGGGACGCCGCACGCAGGGTACAATAAGACCGTCCCCTTTGGGAGGACGGTCCTTTTTTTCACTCCAGCTCGTCAAAGCTGTCGATGACCCGGTCGCAGACCGCATGCATCGTCCCGCGGTAGGCGGCGTTCGTCGGGTCGGTCACGCCCACGACGCCCAGCCCCGCTTCCCGCGCGCCCTCCATCGCGTAGAGCGCATCCTCGAACATCACGCAGTCCGCCCTGTCCACGCCGATGTCCGCGCAGAGCCGCTCGTAGAATGCGGGATCGTTCTTCTCCACGCCGATCATCTCCGTGCTGCAGATGAAATCGCAGTGCGGCGTGATGCCCGCGCGGTTGAGCGCGATGAGCGCATAGCGCGCCGGCGTCGCCGTGGCGACCACCCTCTTGATGCCCCGCTCACCGAGGCGGCGCAGGTAAGCGACGGCGCCGGGCTTTTCCGGCACGCCCTCGGCATAGACACGCTCCATCGCCCGGCAGGCACTCTCGCAGATCTCGTCGTAATCGCACGTCATGCCGAAGTGCTCCTGAAAGTAGCGGACGGCCTTGACGCCGGAAAGCTGCGTCAGCTCGAAGGCCTCCTCCTCGGTGGGCTTTATGCCCTGCCGGCGGATGAACTCCACGTTGAGCTGGCGCCACTGGCCCATGGAGTCGAGCAGCGTACCGTCCATATCGAAAATCGCAGCCTTCATGCGTCAATCTACCCCTTTGTTGTTTCACAGTATGGCTATTATACACGTCCGGCCGCGCACCGTCAAGCGCGGAGAAGAGGAGAGAACATGACCCGTGAACAGTATATCCGCATGACCTCGCGCGTGCGCCGCGTGACCGACGCGCTCCCCGGCGGGGCGAAATGGCTCCGCGTGCCGACGTATCTGTGCGCCGCGCTCTACATCGGCACGCTCGTCTTTCTGATGCTCACGCGCGACGCGCGGCTGCTGCGCGCGCTGCTCGTACCCGTCGCGTGCTTCCTCACGGTGACGGTGCTTCGCCCGGCCATCAACCGCGAGCGCCCATACGACCGCTTCAAGGCGCCGCCGGTCGGGCGCTACCGCCGCGGCAAGGGCAAGAGCATGCCCAGCCGCCACACGGCCAGCGCGGCGGCCATCGCCTTCGCGGTGATCTACATCTTCCCGACGGCGCCCGTCGCGGCGGGGATGCTCGCGCTGTGCGCGGTCATCGCGGCGCTGCGCGTGCTCTCCGGCCAGCACTTCGCCACGGACGTGCTCGCGGCACTGCTGCTCAGCGGGGTGATGTCCGCGGTCGGGTATCTGCTGTGATCCTGTTTTGTGTCGGAATGCTTTATCCAGCGCGAAGCGCAGCGGGGTCAAGAGGAACGCCCCGCAGCCCCCACAGGGCCGCGTCTGCGGGCCCTTCGCCGGGCATCGTGGTTTTGCAGGCAGTCGCCCGGCGGTCCCATCCGAACGGAACCCTTCCACAGGAGGTCCCATGAGCCATCACGTCATCCACATCTTCGGCGCGTCCGGTTCCGGCACGACGACCCTCGCCCGCTGCATCGCGGAGCGGTGGGGCTTCGTCCATCTGGATTCGGACGATTTCTTCTGGCTGCCGACCGACCCGCCCTATACGCACAAGCGCTCGATCGACGAGCGCGTGCCGCTCATGCGCGCACAGATCGAGCGCGCGGAGAACGCCGTCATCTCCGGCTCGCTGACCGACTGGGGCGACCCGCTCATCCCCTGCTTCACGCTGGCCGTGCGGCTCGTCACGCCCACCGACGTGCGCATCGCCCGCCTCTGCGAGCGCGAGCACAGGCATTTCGGCGCGCGCATCGAACCGGGCGGGGATATGGAGGAGGCGCATCAGGCGTTCCTGACCTGGGCCGCCGGGTATGACGACGGCGGGCCGGATACGCGCAGCCGCATGAAGCACGATGAATGGCAGAAGCTGCTGCGCTGCCCGCTGCTCACGCTGCACGGGGATGCGCCGCTGGAGGAGAATCTGACTGAAATTGAAAATTTTTCTGACGTATTCATGCGAAAGCGGCGGAAATTCGGGTGAATCGTCGAGGCTTTTGCGCGTTTGACCAGAGCCGCATGCAGGATCGGAGCAGGCTAAAATAATGTGTCAATAACTGGTTTTTTGCTGCTCCGTTCTGTCCCGCAGCAGGCAGAGGTTTCTTCCTTCTCCCTTGATGAAAAGGCACATATGTGCTATAATTTTGTTACAGGCGTGCGAAAGTACGCCGGGGAAAGGAGAAGGAACCATGAAGAGGATCCTTGCTTTTGTGCTGATGGCGGCGCTCGTCTGCTGCGCTGCGATGGCGCTTGCGGAACCGACGACCTATACGGTCAAGTCGAGCGGCTATGGCGGAGAGATGGAGGTCGTCGTGACGTTCGACGGCGATCAGCTCACCGCGGTCGAGCTTGGCGAAAATCACGAGACGTCCGTGGTCCGCGACCGCGCGATGCCCGTGATCACCGAGCGCCTGCTCGAGGCGCAGACCGCGCAGGTGGACAGCGTGTCCGCCGCGACGTTCACCTCCTATGGCGTGAAGGCGGCTGTGGCCGACGCGGCCAGGCAGCACGGCCTTGACTACGGCGAGGTCACCTTCGCGACGAAGGCGGCCAACCCCGTGCAGGAGACGCCGGAGGATGTGACCTGCCAGATCGTCATCGTCGGCGGCGGCCCGTCCGGCCTGTCTGCGGCGATTGCGGCGAAGGAGAACGGCGCGCAGGACGTGCTGGTCATCGAGAAGCTCGATATTCTCTCCGGCAACGGCAAGTTCGACATGAACTTCTATGACCTGGTCAACTCCCAGGCCATGCAGAAGGCCGGCATCGAGGACAGCGCCGACAAGTTCTATGAGGACATGATCGGCGCGGGCAACGGCGAGGCGCGCACGCGCGTCTGGGCCGATGTGGAGGCCACGACCGACGCCTGGCTGCGCAGCTTCGGCGTCACGCTGGACTACACCTACGGCATGCGCAACCACATGGAGAACGCCGAGGCCTATGCCGGCGAGCACATCCAGGCGGGCATGGAGGCGCATGTCGCGGAGCTGGGCGTGCAGGTGCGCACCGGCACCAAGGGCGTCGATCTGATCATGGAGGACGGCGTGTGCAAGGGCGTCGTCGCGCAGAAGGGCGACGCGACCTACAACATCTACGCCGAGCAGGTCATCCTGGCGACGGGCGGCTTCTCCGCGAACAAGGAGCTGCTGGCCAAGTATGCCCCGGGCTACGAGGTCTTCCAGACCTCCAACCAGATGGGCGCGACCGGCGACTTCGTGCCCGTGTTTGAAAAGAACGGCTTCCTGCTCGAGCACATGGACACCATCCGCCTCTTCCCGTACATTCTCGCGGTGCGCCGCGATCTGACGGGCGGCAACGCCGGCTTCCTGCTCATCAACAAGGACGGCGAGCGCTTCATCGACGAGACGTCCGGCGACCGCGTGCTGGGCAATGCCCTGCTGGAGCAGAAGCCCGCGTACTACGTCTACGACCAGACCAACTACAACAGCTCCTACCGTCTGCGCAAGCACACGGCGCTGGGCTATCACGTGGTGGCGGATACGCTCGATGAGCTGGCTGAGAAGCTCGGCATGCCCGCGGATGCCCTCAAGGCGACCGTGGAGACGTACAACAAGGCCGTTGCCGGCGAGTGCGACGATCCGGTGCGCGCGAAGCCCGGCCCCCGTCCGTTCGACGCGGAGGGCCCGTACTATGCGGCGCAGGTGGAGTCCGCTGTGCACATGACCAAGGGCGGCGTCGGCTGCAACGAGCTGGCGCAGGTGCTCTATGCGGACGGCACGGTCGTGGGCAATCTTTATGCCTGCGGCGAGGTCACCTGGCAGAGCGGCGGCTATTCGCAGTCCGTGGTCTTCGGCCGCGTGGCCGGCGAGAACGCCGCGAAGGCGCTGGCTGAGTAATCGCACAGGAATCGCATAGGAAAGCAGGCCGCAGTCGGAAAACCGGCTGCGGCCTTTTTGTGTCTGTATGCTTTGGCTTGACAGCCCGGTGTGCATCGGATATGATGGAAACGCGCCGTTTCCGGAGATTCCCGGCGTATGATGCGGATGCGGGGAACCGGGCGGCGCACAAACGCGAAGAAATGCGGAGAAGCTGTCGATGGAAATCCTGCTGGGGACGACCAACCCGTCCAAGGTCGGCTATTTCGAGCGCGTGCTGGAGGGGCTGGATGTCTCGTTTGTGACGCTGCGCGACCTGGGGATAACGGACGAGCCGGAGGAATGCGGCGCGACGCCCGAGGAGAACGCGCGCATCAAGGCTGCGTTTTATCACCGCTACGCGCCGCAGGACGCGGTCATCTGCGCGGACTCCGGGCTGTACTTCGATGCGCTGCCGCTCGACGACCCGCGCCAGCCCGGGCTGCATGTGCGCACGCCGGGCGGACGGCCGCGTATGAACGATGAGGAGATGATCGCCTACTATGCATCGCTGTCCCATGAGCTGGGCGGTCGCGTGCTGGCGTACTATCTGGACGGTGCGGCGGTGATGCGCGAGGGGCGGATGTACGGCTTTCAGGAACCGCGCGAGCAGGCCCGCAGCAGCGGCTTCTACCTGCTGGATACCCCCTGCGAGGCGCGGCGGCCGGGCTGGCCGCTGGACAGCCTCTCCGTCGAGCTGAACGGCTGTCCCTTTCTCTCACCGGAGCGCAGGATGCAGGTGCAGCAAAGCCGGCACTACAAGGAGCGCCTGCGCGCGTTTTTGCAGAATGCGCTCGGAATAATGGGATAAAGCGCCGCCCCTCTCGGAAGGAAGGGGCGGTCGGTTTTCATGCGATTTCCATATTGAAACGGGCGATCATCGCGCAGCAAACCCTTGACGGCTGATGATCGCACAGTCCGGTTGATTGGCGAGGCATATGAAACGCCGCCCACAGACGCTTTTATCCGTCATTGAATGCGGTCCTCTTCCACCCAATGCCGGCGCAGGCATGCGTCAATATACGCATCCGCCTCCCCATCGGGATTGGCCTCGCGGGTCGCCTTGACCATATACCAGGTGCATTCGAAATCAGCGAGGATGATGGGAATCCTTCTGCCAAACTTCGCTTCGATGGTGCCGTTGCACTGAAGCTCACACGCAATGCCGGTGACCAGCTGCAGGAGCTCAGGCAGCCCATTCGGGCCGTTTCCGATATACTGCATATTCCCGTCATAGCTGGAATCGGCGTCCTCTTCCCCGATGTTCTGCACCCCAGTGCTCTCATACCAGCCGATGAGCGCATCCGCGACGGGATTGGGCGCATCAAAACCGATGACCTGCCGTTGCTGACTGAAATCCCAAAAGGCCGGATTCCAGCGTTCTTCATCGCCGTCCGAAGCGGAGAAGTACGGGTTGGGGTTCTGCCCTATGTCCGACTCGCATTTGTACAGCATCGAGAACTCCGGAAGGTTGGCATATCCGCCGTATTGATTGTATGCATTCGGGTAAATAAAGAACATCACCGCGTACTGATCCTCTGCAGGCCAGGAATCCAGGACTTCGAGAATCCTGTCATGGAGCATGGTTCTGAACCCATCAGCAGACTCCGCAGCGCACGTCCCTGTGTATGCACGCGGAAACGGAGCAATCAGCAGGTATGCGGTTAGGCCCAGAATCGTCATCCAACGTACAGTTTTTTTCATGAGGAACGCCTCCTATATTGTCGCCTGTTAATCAGAGCATAGCAGAAAAAGGCACGAAATGCAACGCTGCGGGAAAAGAAGCTCGGCAGGCTGTCTATAGATATACCGGAATTGCTCTGCCGGGCGTTCGGCGCGGGGGCGATTCGCAGGAGAAACACAGGTGGGCGTTGTCTGCATGCATTGGTATACTGGGCAGGCGTTCAGCCAGCCTTTTCGCTCGTGTTTCGCTCTCCCGGACGTTCATCCTTCGCTTCTCTTCGCGTTGGGAAATGCATGCGGGCGTCGTCCGTAACCATTGGTATACTGAGCAGGCGTTCAGCCAGCTTCAGCGCCTGTGTCCTGCTCTCCCGGGCGTTCGCAAGCGCGCAGCTCCAGTCCCACTGACGCCGCCATAGCCTCATCTAGCCAAGTACAATGCTGCACGTTGGCTGATCGCGGCCCGGGCGCGCACTCCCGGGCGTTCGGACATGGCCTCTTTGCGTCCCCCGGACGCCGCCATGGCCTCACCTAGCCAAGTACAATGTTGCACATTGGCTGATCGCGGCCCGGGCGCGCACTCCCGGGCGTTCGCAAACCGGCTTCATCGGTCCGGGGAACCTG
>CAMENN010000032.1 GCA_945928315.1 uncultured Clostridia bacterium | reverse complement strand
CGCCGGTGTGATGGAATGGCAGACGTGACGGATTCAAAATCCGTTGGGGCGACCCGTGTGGGTTCGAGTCCCACCACCGGCACCAGCTGCATACGGATCGGCTGCTCCTCTTGCGGAGCGGCCGGTCTTCTTATTCAAAACACAACGGAAGGCAGCCCAATCGGACTGCCTTCCGTTTTTATGCTCAGATCGGATATGAGATGCTCCGCACGCCGCGCCTGTCCCGCGTGCCGCTCTCCCGCAGCGCGCGGACGGAGTCGTCAAAGTCCTTGCGCTCGAACAGCTCGGTGATGCCCAGGCGCCGCGCGTCGCGGGCAAACGCGTCGACGGCGGCGTCCCGGCCGGGCGCGTCCGGCGCGCTGTTCGCCAGGCGCACATAGCGGATGGAGAGCGCCTCCCGCTCCACGCGCTCGCGCCAGGGATTCTGCGATGCCAGCGTCAGCGCTTCGTCAAGGCACGCCTGCGCCTCGTCGAGGACGGCTTCGTTCAGATACGGCGCGTCGGGCGGGTCGTAGATGCCGGCGTGGCAGGGCTGGCCGTCCATGTGCCACAGGCGGATGTAGCGCAGCATCGGCGCCGCCGCCGGGCCGAAGTAGCCGCCGGCGAAGTCGCGCTCCAGCCCCGCGACGTCCTCGTCCGGGTTCCACAGGAGCTTGCCCAGCAGGTAGATTTTGAGCGGCCCGAGCGCGCTGCTGCGTCCGCGGGAGAAGTTGCCCTGCTCGAACACGCCGCGCACGCCCGCCGCGCGGAAGGCGCGCAGGTTCGGGGCCAGCACGCCGAGGTTCGGGAAGGGCTGGACGTAGTTGGCGTAGTTGGTGGTGTAGTTCCAGATGAACAGGTTCTCGCAAAGGCCCGACCAGCCGCGCAGGTCGCGCATGAACGAGGACTGCGACGCCGGATTGCCGGAAAACGCCTGCGCATGCCCGTACTGCACGTCGATGGGCCCGGTCTCGCAGCCGCAGGCGTCGAGGGGGTGGGCGAAGCAGCACTCGATGGAGCACAGGCGCACGATGACGTTGCTGCGCGGGCGCGTGATGCGCGGGGGCCTGCGGCAGTAAAGGTAGGCGAAGGTGTGGATTTTCACGCGCGGGAACTCCTGCGCGACGGCCTCGGCCACGGCGTTCACGAAGCGGATCATCGTGCCCGCGCCGCTGTCCTCCGCCTCGTCGATGGCGCGGCAGGCGGGGCATTGGCAGGCATTGTACCAGTCGTTCATTGCGACGGAGAAGATGTCGTAGTCCGGGTTGTCACGCGCCCAGCGCTTCACGCCCTCGATGCACAGGCGCAGCACGTCCGGGTTGGTCAGGCACAGCTGCGTGCGCTCGCGCAGGCGCTTGCCGCCGATCATCGAGAAGTATTCGGGGTGCGTATCGAACCAGCGCGCGACCGGCACGAGCGCGTCGAACGTGTGGCTGAAGTTGTAGAACATTGCCCTGCCGCCCTGCTCCGGGGCGATGGACGAGCGCGCGGAGTTGAGCCGCAGCTTCACGGCGAACGCGCCGTCCATGGCCTCGCGCCAGAACAGCTCGCGGACGCGGAAGGCCGGGCGCTCCTCGGACACGCCCAGCGGCAGGCAGACCGGACCGCGAGGGACGACCTCGCAGTCCTGCGCGAGGAAGCGGCATCCGGCGCGCTCGAGCAGCGCATACGCGCCGTAGACGCAGCCTGCGGGCTCCCCGGCGGCGAGCGCGATGCCCTGCGGGGTGACGCTCAGACGGAATGCGCCGGCGGGCAGGTCCGGCGCGCCGCAGGAGAGGCGCAGCGCATAGCCGTCCGCGGCCTCCGTGACGGGATGCGCGCCGCCGTCCATGCGCGTCAGATAGCGGGAAAGCTCCCCGGCGGCGTAGCGCACGGGCGCGGGGGCGTCCGGCGCGCAGACGATGGGAAAACGGTCGGGACAGACGGACATGGGCGGACCTCCTTGGCGGGATGAATGTCAAAGCAGCGTGGACAGCGTGCAAAAGCACTGGCGAAGCCGGTCATACAGCGCCTCCGGGCTCTCCTGCCCGCCGCCTCTGAGCCATGCGGACAGGAAGGCACACAGGCAGGCGGTCAACATGGCGCTCAGGTAGCGGGCATCCGCCGGCGCGGCGGCTTGCAGCGCAGGGGAATGAGGCAGTACATAGCGGCGGTGGGCGTCCTCAAGCAGCGCGGTTTGGCGGCTCTCCACGATGGCCTGCAGCAGCACGCGGTTGTCCATCCAGAGGCGGATGAACCTCAGCGCGGGCGGCTCTTCGGGTGCGTCCGGCATGGCGGTGAAGACTTGGCCGCAACGGTAGTCGAGCACGTCGGCGGTGTTGTCGAACAGCCGGTAGAACGTGGCGCGGCCCACACCCGCTGCCCGGCATACGGAGGTCACTGTGACCTCGCCAAAGGGCATGCGCGCGAGACAGGCGGTCAGCCCGTCCGCGATGAGCCCGGCGGAGCGGACGGCGCGCGGGTCCTGCTGGATGTGAATCATATCGGACTCCCGGTGTTTTACTGTGTGTGAAACCATTGTATCACAAAGAACGATCTGGTACAATCGTCTCACAAAGGAGGGATATGATGGAAAAATGGGTGTTTCGCTGGCTGTCCTGCTGGCTCTATGTGCTTTCGGCGATTGGCGGTGCGCTGGGCATGCTGCTCGCGCTGCGCTTTCGCACATGGCCGGTGCATACGTCGCTGGCGGCGCTCTCGATCCTTGCGCTGGTGCTGCATGTGCTGGAGGAATGGCGCTTCCCCGGCGGCTTCTTCTATATGTACAACATCCGGCATGGCGCATTGGAGCGGGAGAGCGATCACTACCCGATGAGCCCGCTGACGGACATGGTCACCAACCTTGTGCCTGTTCTCTTCGGCTGCGCGATGCTGGCGGCGGGCATGCCGTATGTCGTCTCGCTGATGTGGTTTCTGCTGTGCGTGATGGAGGTCGTGGTGCATACCGCTGCGGGCGTGCGGATGAAGAGGCGCTTTGGCGCGCAGGGCAAGCGGACGATCTACAACCCCGGCCTGGCGACGTCGCTGCTGGCGTTTCTGCCGGTGGCCATCGGGTATGGCTGGATGTTCGCGGCGGTGCGCAGACCGACGCCCGCGGAGGCGGTGCTGGCCGTGCTGTGCACGCTGATCATGGCGAGGCTGTGCGTCCATGAGGCGGAAGGGCGTCTCAAGAACCGGGATGCGCCGTGGCGCTTTGATTGGGGACGCGGGTATTTCGAGCGGTTTGGCGGGGAGAAATGAAAAACGCGGGCCGGACGTATGTCCGGCCCGCCTGCTATGCTGCACCGCGGCACCTGAGCAAAGGGAAGGAAGGATTGGGAAGGGACAGGGGAGGAAGGGGAGCGCGGCGGGAGAAGGTCACTTGCTCGTGTCGTCGTACTGCTTGACGGTCACGGCCTGCTTGTCGAAGTCGATGAAGATCTGATAGGCGTAGTTGTCCTCGCTGGTGTCCCAGATCTCCACGAACTTGGGCGAGACCTCGATGAGGATCTCCGTGTCCTCGTGGGAGTAGCGGTTGTAGCTGCCCCAGAGGTGCTCCTTGTAGAGCTTCTCGAACCGGCGGCCCGGTTCATCGACGACGAGGCCCTTGTTCTCGGCAAGTCCCTCGACCTGCACGCCGCTCCAGCACAGGGCGACATGCGGGTTTTTGAACAGCTGCTGGGTCTTGCGGAAGTTCTTGTCGGTCTTGAAGTAGATCTTTTCGTCGTAGAACAGGCAGCTGACGTTGCGCACCATCACATAGTCGTCGACGGAGCTGGCCAGCGCCATGATCTTGGAGACGCCGAGCTTGTCGAACATGATGGAGACGGCCTGCTCAAAGGTCAGGTTCTTGTCGAGCGAGAATTTCATGAAAACAGCCTCCTGAATGTTTGATGTACGAAGGGAATTCTTGCGCAGGCTCCGGCCTCGACCGCAGAGCGATGGGATTTTCAATGCTTCGTCGGTGATGGAACCGGCATCATGCCGGTTAGGCCATGATCATCTTCTTGAGCGGCACGCTGATCTTCTTGTAGATCAGCATGGTGATGATGGAGGTGAGCGCCCTTGAAAGAATGTTGAACGGTAGGATGGAGAAGAGGATCAGGGTGAGCTTGTTGTGAATGGCCGGGATCAGCGCGGAGCACATACCGATGATGGCATCCCAGTTCATGTTGTAAAAGGACATGTAGAAGGGGAAGATGATGAACATGTTGGTCAGAACGGCGGTGAAGACGGAGCAGACGCAGCCCAGCAAAATGCTGGTCAGCGCGCCGCGCTTCGTCCTGTGCTTCTGATAGTAGAGAACAGCGGGAAGCACATAAGCGACGCTCAGCAGGAAAGCCTGCAGCTCGCCGGTATACATGGAGCTGGTGCCTTTGAACACGATCTTCAGCAGGATTTTGACGACGATGATCTCCAGTGCGCCGATGGGGCCGAGGACAAAGCCGCCGATCAGCTCGGCGAGCGAAGAAAACTCCAGCTCGGCAAAGGGGGAGAGAGGGGTGGAGATGCTCATGTACATTAGAACGAAGGCGACGGCGCCCATCATGGCAGCTGTGGTCAGACGGCGGACATTGTTTCTTTTCATGGATGTTTCCTCCTGACAAATAAAAATTTCCTGAAGCCAAAACAAGGGATGGCCTCAGGAAATTTCCTTTTCCGCCCACAAAAAAGGCGGTCAGGAAGAAAAATGTCTTTTCCCATCCGGACTGTACCGTCGGTCCCGGAATCTCACCGGATCGGCCTCCGCGAAGGGAGGTTCATGGACTATACCATCGGTCGGGATTTTCACCCTGCCCCAAAGACCATTCAGTTTTCTCTTCGTGTATTATGATAGGCCATTGAGACGGATTTGTCAATGGATTGGGTGAAGTTTTTTGCAGGATGCGAAATGGGCGTGGATTTCGCCGCCCGTCCGTGCTATACTGTCTGCGGAAAACAACGCGGCAATCGGCCTTTGAGGAGATGACGGATGCATGATGAACGATCGGGTGACCATCCGTCCGGAGGAGCACCGGGATTACCGGGAGATTGTGTCGTTAATCCTGCGCTCGTTCCGGGAGGGAACGGACTATTCTGACGGAACCGACATCATCGCCCTGGTGGAGGAAATCCGGGATTCGCAGTACTACATACCGGAGCTGTCCTTTGTGGCGGAAATGGACGGCAAGGTGGTCGGGCACTTTCTGTTCTCCCGGTTTCCGCTTTCTGCCACCCCGAACGGAGGGCATGGCGACGGGGCCGATTCCCCGGTTGTCATGCTGGCGCCCGTATCCGTGCATGCGGACCATTTCCGTCAGGGGGTTGGCACCGCGATGCTCACGCAGGGCATCGAGCAGGTGAGAAAACGCGGATACCGGGGGATCACCGTGGAGGGGAATTACCGGTTTTACAACCGGGTGGGCTTCCGGACGTCGTCCGAATTCGGCATCTTTCCGACGGGCGGGTACCCGATGAAGGAGCCCCGGTGCATGATGTGCCAGGAGACGTATCCGGGCGCGCTGAAGGGTGTGCAGGGGTACATCGTGTATGACATGTACTTCAATGCCTGACGCGCGGGGCGCGTCCATGGGACGAAGACAGAGACAAAACGCCCCCTTCGCACGACCGGAGCCGTGTGAAGGGGACGCTCTTTTATCAGGTTGCGCAACGATGGAAGCGCGCGGGGATAACCCGTTTGGGTCGTAGACCGCTGCGCGGTCTGCTCTGAGACTGGACGTTTTCAGGTCCGCTTCGCGTTGGGGGACGTTAGGAACGTTAGGGCTGCCGCCCTAAAACCTGCTTGGGGCGCCGCCCCAAACCCCGCAAGGGATTTCATCCCTTGACCCTTCCTCGCTTCGCGCGCTCTATCGCTGTTTGGCAATAAGCCTTAGACCTCCGCGTCGATCGTCTCGCCCGCGATATAGCCGTAGGCCAGCGCCGCGTCGAAGCCCATGCCGTACTTCTTGCCGTCCTTCTCCTCGATGGAGCCGGTCACGTCGCCCGCGGCGTACAGGCCCGGAATCGTCGAGCCGTCCTCCTTGAGCACATGCGTCGCCGTGTCGATCGCCAGACCGCCGGTGGTCAGGTAGAACGTCGGATCGACCTTCAGAATCCACACGCCGTTGCGCGTCTCGATGTACGGGCAGTTCTTGCGGCCGAACGCGTCCGCCTCGCCCGCGAGCGCCGCGGCGTTGTTCGCGTCGATGGACGCCTGCAGGTTCGTCAGGCCCAGCTTCTCCACGGCCTCGGCTACGGAGCCGTACTTCACGGCCTCGCCCTTCTCGAAGATGGCCTTGTAGGTGTTCATGCCGTAGCCATCGAAATCGGAGTTCGTGCAGGCCGCCGCGTCGTCAAAGACGTAGTAGTACGCGCCGCCGTTCTCCTCGAGCGCCAGCTTCGCCGCCGCCATCTTGTAGTGGTTGTCGGAGACGATGTTGCCGAAGTTCTCGCCGCGGGCGTTGACCATGATGCCCGGGGTGGAGTGGTGGATGAGCGCGATCTCGAACTTGCTCGCGTCGGTGGAGAGGTACGCCGGCAGCGCGCGGCCGGTGCACTCCATGTAGGCGCCTACAGCCAGGCCCATCTTGATGCCGTCGCCGGTGGAGGCGGAAGCGCAGTTGAAGAACTGGCCCTCATACTCCGGATAGTACTGCTTGATCATCTCGGCGTTGCGCATGAAGCCGCCGGAGGCGAGCAGCACGGCCTTGCCGGTGAGCGTCCAGCTGGCACCGTCGCCGGCCTTCGCCTTGACGCCGGTGACCTTGCCGTTGGCGTCCGTGATCAGCTCGGTCGCCTCGGTGCCGTAGAGGATCTTGCCGCCCAGGCCCTGAATGCGCTGCTCCAGGAACATCATCGCGTAGCCCGCGCCGCCCTCGTAGCAGCCCGGCGCGAGGTACGGGGTATAGCCGGTCTGCAGGCCGCCCTCGTAGTAGCCCAGCGGGTTGATGCCGATGCCCATGCCGGTGAACCAGTCGATGACCTTACCGGTGTTCTCGTACTGCGCGGTCATGTAGGGCATGGCCTTGTCGAAGCGGTCATACTCCGGGTTGAGGAACGGATGGTTGCGCCAGAACTCCATCATGTTCTCGACGGAGCCGTAGTAGCTATTGGTCAGCGCGCCGGTGACGTCGTACTTCTTGTAGAGCTCGCAGCCCGCGACGGCGACGCCGCCGTAGGTCATGGCCATGGAGCCGCCGGGGATGTCGCGCTTCTCGATGAGGATGACGCTCTTGCCCTTCTCCAGCAGGCGCGCGCCGGCGACCAGGCCCACGGTGCCCGCGCCAACGATGATGACGTCGGCCTCGGCGCTCTCCTCGCGCTCGACGACCTCAGTCTTGACCTCGGCGGAGAAGTCGGCCGGATCATAGCCGGCCTGCTCGATGGCCTCCTTCACGGCGCGCTTGACGGCCATGGAGGTGATGGAGCAGCCGCGCACGTTCGGCACGTTGATGCTCTGGTTGGCGACGATCGCCTTGGGGATGCGGGCGCAGGCGTAGTTGCCGATGCCCATGGTCTCCTCGTGGGAGAGCACCTGGCAGGCGGTGATCTTGCCCTCGAAGATGGTGGTGGCCACGTAGATGTAGCTCTCGTGGCCGATGGCGCGGGTCACATACTTGCCGTCCACCTTGCCGGCGGGGCGCTCGGCGGTGGTGGTGATCTCCTGCGGGGTGCCCTCGGCTTTGGCGGCTGCCGGCTCGACGAGGCCGAGCGCAGCGATGCCGACGGCGCTGGCCGCCGCGCCCTTGATGAAGTCGCGTCTGCTGATTCCCTTTCCAAACATGGTCAATCAAACTCCTTCCTTGACGACGCCCTTTACGGGCAGTCGCTCTTACGATAATTATAAGACAAATGTCACCAAAAGAAAAGCCCGGATTTGACGCATTGTGCCAGCTTTTGCAATATGCGGCGGAATCGGACGGTTTGCGCGGCTTCGGGATGCGGCGTTTCGCGTTCGTCTGAAAATCGCCCGGATGCGCGGATTTTCGCAGGCTCCGCATGAAAAAGCGGGCAGTGCCCGCTCCCACGCCCGAATAGCTTGACCAATCATAGTTTTCTGGTGCTCGCTGCACGTTGCTTTGACTGCATTTCCTATACAGTGAAAAAGCGGGCAGTGCCCACTCCCACGCCCGAACAGCTTGACCAATCATTGTTTTCTGGTGCTCGCTGCACGATGCTTTGATGCAATTTCCTATACAGTGAAAAAAGCGCGCCGCCCACGGGCAGCGCGCTTCAGGCTTTTTCGGGTTCGGGATGCGTTTCGTCCCCGGGGTCCCCGAGGCGCTCGATGATGGTCTGATAGAGGAACGGCGCGTTGGCGCTCCATCGCTCGCAGAAGCGCCTGGCCTGCTGCTTGCTGGCCGCGGTGAGCCGGAGGCTGAAGATCTCCGCGCCCGCCTCGATGGTGCGCAGCGTGACGACAAAGCCGGCGTCCGTCTCCGCCCATTCGGCGGGCATCTGCTGCTCATCGCGGATGCGTCTGCGCCAGGCGGCGCTGTTTTCCTCGAGCTTTTGCTGCTGGGAGGCGCGGATGCGGGAGCCGAACATCTCCAGGCTCTGGCGCCCCTCGGGCGTGAGCAGAAGGAGCCGCCCCTCGAGGCGGTCAGCCTCGCGCACGAAGCCGGCCTCGCGCAGTCCGGAGAGCGCGATATAGAACTGGAACTGGCTTTGCAGCGCGGTTTCCACGACGAAGCGCAGCAGCTGCTCCTGCGTGCAGCCGCCCAGACGATCGAGCGAAGCGAGCAAAACGAGCTTGTCCTCTTCTTCTGTAGCGTGCACGTCGAACATCAGGCTGCCCCCCTTCCGGCGGTTACGCCTGCCCGGGCTCGTCCTTGACCAGATAAGGGGTCAGGGCTTCGAGCAGATCGTCGCAGTCATCGCTGTAGATGTCCATGCGGATCGGGCGCGACAGGTCGATGGAGAAAATGCCCAGAATGGACTTGGCGTCCACGACATAGCGGCCGGAGCGCAGATCCATATCATACGGATAGCGGTTGACGAGGCTGACAAAGTTCTTGACGTTGTCGGTCATCATCGTCAGACGGATGTTGACAGATTTCATACGGACAGTTCACTCCTTTCCTCTGACAGTGTGTATTATACCCGAAAAGATAACCGATTGCAAGTGATTTGCGGGGGAAAGCCCATGGCAGACGCGCGAAGGCAGAAGTTTTTTTCGAAAAACGGCGAAAAGGGGGTTGATTTTTCCCGCCGGATGCTGTATACTATATCTCGTGCTTGGGGTCGTAGCTCAGCTGGTCAGAGCGCCACGTTGACATCGTGGAGGTCGTAGGTTCGAGCCCTATCGACCCCACCAGCATCGCCGGACTTGTCACCCGGCAAGGGAAGATCGGAGAATATCCGGTCTTTTTTTATGCCCGTTCGGGGGCGATTGGGCGAGAATGGGGCGGGAGTGAACAGGCCACAGTGTGGCCTGAGAGCCGCCCTGACCGACGAGCGTCGAGCGAGGAGAAAGAGCCCCATCGACCCCACCAAGCTGCAGTGGGAGTTTGTCGCCCCGCCGGGAACCGCTTCAAAGGAGGCGTTTTTTCTTTTGCCTACTGAGATTTTCGTGTTGAGGAAGCGCGCCTTATCTGCCTGTTTTCTGAAAGCAATCAGAATCAGGCGTTACCCGCTTGCGTCGCGTCAGCCCTTCCCCTCCTCCGCACTCGCCGCTTTCAGTCCGCGGCTTCTCCGCCGATCCGTCCCGCTTCCCTGCCCATCATCCTGCGCGCAAACGGGGATGCAGATTGCACCGCTGCGGCGGGCCAAAAATGGAAAACGCCGGATGCTGCTCCGGCGTTTTCCATTTGGAAGGGAAATAATGAGGAAGGGGAAGAAAAAAGGAAGATACTCACCTTCGCCTGTGGAGGGGGAGAAGAACGAAGGTGTGGTGTGAAGGCTGATGGCTTGATCAACCTTTACATGGGGCATTATAACCCCGGAATGTGACATGAATTTGAACCCACTGGAAAAACAATTTTCTGACAGTGTGTCAATCATGGACGCTGTGTGTACCCGACACGGCCTGACACCGCTTGACACGCGCGGCGGGAATTGGCCGGAAATCATTGAGCTTTTGGCGTGAGTGTGCTACACTCATGGGGAATCGGGGGGCAAAGGAGGGCGGAGCGCATGGCGATGTGGAGGCCCTGGCATGGCTGTCACAGGTGCAGTCCCGGCTGCTTGAACTGCTACGTCTACCGCGGGGACGCGCGCTACGGGCGCGACGCCTCGAAGGTCTACCGGACGGGCGAATTCGACCTGCCCGTGCGCGGACGGCGGGATGGCTCGCCCCGGCTTGCGGCGGGGGAGACGGTCTTCACCTGCCTGACCAGCGACTTCTTTGTGGAGGAAGCGGACGAATGGCGCCCGCGCGCCTGGCGGATGATCCGCTCGCGGCCCGACCTCATGTTCTTCATCATCACCAAGAGGATCGAGCGCTTTGCGGTCGGCCTGCCGGAGGACTGGGGCGAGGGCTATGGCAACGTGACCATCGCCGCGACGTGCGAAAACCAGCAGAAGGCGGAGCAGCGCGTGCCCCGACTGCTCTCCCTGCCCATCCGGCACCGGCAGATCATGTGCGAGCCGCTGCTGGAGGCGGTGGACCTGTCGCCCTGGCTTTCGGCGGGCATCGAGGGCGTGACGGCGGGCGGCGAGTCGGGCGAAAACGCGCGGCTTTGCCGCTATGACTGGGTGCTGTCGCTAGCGCGGCAGTGCGGCACAGCGGGCGTGCCCTTTTCCTTCAAGCAGACGGGCGCACTGTTTGAAAAGGACGGACGGCTCTACCGGATTCCCCGGCGGGAGCAGCATGAACAGGCGCGGCGGGCGGGCCTTACGACGTCGCGCCGGGAGATCGAGGAGGATGACCATGAGACTTGACAAATATTTGAAGGTGTCGCGCATCATCAAGCGGCGCACGGTGGCCAAGGAGGCGTCCGAGGGCGGGCGCGTGACGCTCAACGGCAAGGCCGCCAAGCCCTCCACGGAGGTGCACGAGGGCGACGTGATGGAGATCCGCTTCGGCGAGAAGCTGGCGCGCTATCGCATCCTGACGGTCGCGGAGACGGTGCGCAAGTCGGACGCGGGCGCGATGTACGAGCTGATCGACGGGGAGGAGATCGAATGAACGCGGCGGTGATCGTGGCGGCGGGTCGCGGCGCGCGCATGGGCATGGAGCGCAACAAGGTGCTCTATCCCATCTGCGGAGAGCCGGTGATCGTGCGCACGGCGCGCGCGTTCACGGAAAGCGGCCTGTTTGACGGCGGCGTCGTGATCGTCACCGGTGCGCAGGACATGGAGGACATGCGCGCGATGCTCGACCGCGGCGGGGTCCCCGTGCGCGCGATCGTTGAGGGCGGGCACGACCGGCAGGAGAGCGTGTGGCGCGGCATTCAGGCGTGCGACGCGGGCGCGGACATCATCGCGATTCACGACGGCGCGCGGCCGCTGGTCACGCGCGAGGTGATCGCGGCGACGATCGACAGCGCCAGACGCTATGGCAGCGGCGTGGCGGCCGTGCCGCTCAAGGACACTGTCAAGCGCGTTGACGAAAGCGGTCTGGTCGTCGAGACGCCGCAGCGCGATCTGCTGCGCGCGGTGCAGACCCCGCAGACGTTTGACGCGGCGCTCATCCGCGCGGCGCATGCACGCTATGCAGACAGCGACGTGCGCGCGACGGACGACGCGATGCTAATCGAATGGACGGGACACGCGGTGCATCTGACGCCGGGCGATCCGGAGAACATCAAGCTGACGACGCCGGAGGACATGCTGCTCGCCGGGCAGGTGATCCTGCGGCGCGAGGGAAGGAAGGAGGCGCCTGCGATGCGCATCGGACACGGATACGACGTCCACCGGCTGGTGGAGGGCAGAAAGCTGATCCTGTGCGGGGTGGAGGTGCCCTATGAGCGCGGGTTGCTCGGGCACAGCGACGCGGACGTGGCGCTGCACGCGCTGATGGACGCGCTGCTGGGCGCGGCGGCGCTGGGGGACATCGGTCGGCACTTCCCGGACACCGATCCGGCCTATGCGGGCGCGGACTCGGGCAGACTGCTCGATCACGTCGTGGCGCTGCTCCATGAGAAGGGCTACGCCGTCGCGAACGCCGACGTGACGATCATCTGCCAGCGCCCGAAGCTCAAGGACTATATCGAGCAGATGCGGGAGAACGTCGCCGCGCACCTGAAGGTCGATCCCGACTGCGTGAACGTGAAGGCCACGACCACCGAGAAGCTCGGTTTTGAGGGCGAGGGGCTGGGCATCTCCAGTCACGCGGTGGCGTGCATCGAGAAGAAGGATTAAGGGGAAGCGGCTTCAAACCGCGCGAAGCGAAGAAGGGAGTCTGAGGGACGATGTCCCTCAGGCTAGGGGTTTGGGGGATGAAATCCCCCAACGTCCGCCATCGCGAAGCGATCAAAGAGAAAAGCAGTCAGGGAGCGAAGCGATACCTGACGGGGATATAGTGCAAAGTAGCTTGAAGCCTGCGCGAAGCGAGGAAGGGAGTCTGAGGGACGATGTCCCTCAGGCGGGGGTTGGGGCGGCCCGGGAAACTCGCATAGTCGTGCCGCAAGCGGCACTCCTTGCGATTTCCGACGCTCCGCCTGCCTTCATCCGCCACTGGCGGCGGCAGGCTCCGGTCCCAACGTTCCCCAATCAACCATACGGATAAAGGAAACAACCGACATTGGCAAAGCACAGAAAAAAGAAAAAGCATTTCAGCCTGCTGGATGCGCTGCTCACCGCCGTCGATGCGCTGTGCGAGGGCGTCGCCATGCTGTTTGCGCTGCTTGGCCGCGCGCTGCTGGCTCTGCTGCGCGGCCTTGCGCGCGGCCTGTTCGCGGCGCTCAGGCTGCTGGCTCGCGCGCTGGTCTGGCCGTTCGCGCGGCTCGCGCGCTGGCTCGGCCGCAAAAACCGCCGCGCCAGAGAGTGCCTGCGGCTGACCGGACCGGAGTTCGAGGCGTACTTCGCGCTCGTGCTCGCCGACAACGGCTTCCGCAACGTCGAGGTCACCAGGGGCAGCGGCGATCAGGGCGTGGATATCCTCGCCGCGCGCAATGGCAAAAGCTACGCCATCCAGTGCAAGAACTACGATGGCGCGGTCGGCAACTTCGCCGTGCAGGAGGCCTACGCCGGGGCGGAGTACTACGGCTGCGAGCTGGCCGCCGTCGTCTGCCCGGGCACGTTCACCCGCGCCGCGAAGGAGCTGGCCGCCGAAACCGGCGTGCTCCTGTGGGACGGCGAGCGGCTGAGCCACATGATGCGCGTGAGCGGGAGAAGACCGAGGCATATGAGGGAAATGCGGGAAAATCCGTGAATTTTCGAAAAAACCCTTGACTGTGAACCGGGTTGACAGGCTATGCTCGGCCTGACGCCGCCGGCATGGCGCGCAGAAGGAGGAAACAGCATGACCATCAAAGAGGTGGAGCAGCGCACGGGGCTGCCGCGCTCCGTCGTCCGGTTTTATGAGAAGGAGGGGCTGATCGCGCCCCGGCGCGGCGGGGAGAACGGCTATCGCGATTATCAGGAGGAGGACGTGGCGCTGCTCACGCGCATCGCGTTCCTGCGCTCGCTCGACGTGCCCATCGAAGCCATCGCCCGCGTGCTCGGCGGACAGGCAAGCCTTGCGGACGTGGCGGCGGCGCAGGCGGACGCGCTGCGGGAGAAGCGGCGCGCGGCGGACCGGGCGGCAGCGATCTGCGCGCAGCTGGCGGAGGACGCGCCGCAGCGCATGGAGGAGCTCGACGTTTCGCGCTACGTCGGCACGCCGGAGGCGTATTGCAGGGGGCGGCCCGGCGCGCTCTTGCGGGACTGCGCAGCGTTTGCGCGCTGGTTCGCGTCGGCCCGGGCGTTTTATCTGCTGCTGGCGCTGGCGGCGCTGCTTGCGCTGTGGGCGTATCCGCGCCTGCCGCAGGAGATGCCCGTGCAGTGGAGCGGCGGCGAGGTCAGCGGCACCGCCCCGCGCGCCGCGGTCTTCGTCTGTCCGCTGCTGTGCCTGGCGCTGCGCTTCGGGCTGCGCGGCCCCATCGAGGGGCGGCTCTTCGGCGCGCTTGGCGCATATTCCCATGAGATCGCGGGCTGCATCGTCAACGCCGGGTGCCTGCTGGCACTCGCGCTCGTGGGATTCACTGCGCTGTACGCCGTCGGGCTGGCGCACTCGGTCACGGCGCTGATCGCCGCCGTCGCGGCGCTTCTGGTGCTGCTGGGCGTGGCGCTTGTGCGCGGCTGGTGAAACGGAGGATTTGCGCGAGAGAATCCCGCCGGACGCTTGACAAACGCGCGTTTCTTTAGTATGATAACCCTGCGCGCGCGAGGAAGGGGTTGGCATCCCGGAGCGGCGCATGACAAGTGAAGCAAAGAGTGGACGCGCAACCTGCGCGCCAACAAGGGTGGAACCGCGGAAGAGCTTCTTTCGTCCCTTGAATCCATGCATGGAGGCGGATTCGGGGCGGCTCTTTGCGCGGTTCTTTTGTGTGCGTGATCCCCGAGGCGAAGATGTGAAGGAGAGGATTTTTCATGGCAAAGGTGCAGAATGACACCATGGACAAGCTCGTCGCCCTGTGCAAGGGCCGCGGCTATATCTTCCCGGGCAGCGAGATCTACGGCGGCCTGGCCAACAGCTGGGACTACGGCCCGCTGGGCGTGGAATTCAAGAACAACGTCAAGCGCGCCTGGTGGAAGAAGTTCGTGCAGGAGAACAAGTACAACGTCGGCCTCGACTGCGCGATCCTGATGAACCGTCAGGTCTGGGTGGCGTCCGGCCACGTCGGCAACTTCAACGATCCGCTGATGGACTGCCGCGCCTGCAAGGCCCGCTTCCGCGCGGACAAGCTCATCGAGGACTGGGCCAAGGAGCATGGTGAGGACATCGAGGCCGACGGCTGGAGCAACGAGCAGCTCGAGGCGTTCATCGAGGAGAAGCAGATTCCCTGCCCGACCTGCGGCAAGCACGACTTCACCGGCATCCGCAAGTTCAACATGATGTTCAAGACGCATCAGGGCGTGACCGAGGACGCCAGCAACGAGATCTACCTGCGTCCGGAGACCGCGCAGGGCATCTTCGTCAACTTCCCGAACGTGGCGCGCACCACCCGCCGCAAGCTGCCCTTCGGCGTATGCCAGATCGGCAAGAGCTTCCGCAACGAGATCACGCCGGGCAACTTCATCTTCCGCATCCGCGAGTTCGAGCAGATGGAGCTCGAGTTCTTCTGCATGCCGGGCACGGACCTCGAGTGGTTCGCCTACTGGCGCAGCTACTGCCGCGACTGGCTGCTGGGCCTGGGCATCAGCGAGGAGCACCTGCGCCTGCGCGACCACAAGCCCGAGGAGCTGGCCCACTACTCGAAGGCCACGACCGACTTTGAGTACCTCTTCCCGTTCGGCTGGGGCGAGCTCTGGGGCGTCGCCGACCGCACGGACTTTGACCTCAAGGCGCACCAGACGACCTCCGGCAAGAGCATGGAGTACCTGAACCCGACCACGGGCGAGAAGGTCATCCCGTATGTCATCGAGCCGTCGCTGGGCGCGGACCGCGCGGCGCTCGCCTTCCTGTGCGAGGCCTACGACGAGCAGGAGCTCGAGGGCGGCGACACGCGCGTCGTGCTGCACCTGCATCCGGCGCTGGCGCCCTACAAGTGCGCGGTGCTGCCGCTGCAGAAGAACAAGTGCGGCGAGAAGGCCGGCGAGATCTACGACATGCTCAGCAAGCACTTCATGATCGACTACGACGAGACCGGCTCCATCGGCAAGCGCTACCGCCGCCAGGACGAGATCGGCACGCCGATGTGCGTCACCGTCGACTTTGACACGCTGGAGACCGGCGTGGTCACCGTCCGCGACCGCGACACCATGCAGCAGGACAAGGTGCATGTGGACGAGCTGGTCGCCTACATCCAGAAGAAGATCGAGTATTGATCGGCTGTACGGGGGAGAAACCGCTGAAATCGCAGCGATGCGGGCGGGTTCTCCCCCGTTTCTTTTTGGAAAGGAGGCATCCGGATTGGAAACCCTGCTTCGGGATATGACGCTGATCGCCGCACAGGTGCACGGGATGCTCATGCACCTCAACGACAGCTTTGAGCTGCGCCTCGACGACAAGGCGCTGCACTTCATCGTGATGGCGGCGATCGGCATGGTGCTGTTCTTCGCGGTGCATTTCGTCTTCAAACGCCTGGCCCGGTTCAGCATCAGCGCGATCTCGTTCATCTATGTGTTCACGGTGATGACCGTGCTGGGCTTCGCCATCGAGATCGGCCAGCGCATCACCGGCACGGGCAATATGGACTTCGCCGACGTCGTCGCCGGGCTGTACGGCGTGCTCGCGTTTTTCGGCGTGTATACCGTGGTGCGGCTGGCCGGGCTGCTGCTCTCCCGGCTGTTCGGCGGCAGAAGAAAACGATAAAAATGGGAACAAACGTTCTTGTATTTTTGCGGAATTGTGCTATAATGGAGAGCGGAGGCGGGACGGACTGCACCGCATTTCCACTTGTATTTGAAGGGGGAGCATGATAGAATAATCCTGTATACATGAATTATCCGCGCATTTGCGCCGAAGGAGCGTTCCATTGGCTACGACAATCGGACTCATTTCCCTGGGATGCAGCAAAAACCGCGTCGATTCCGAGCAGATGCTCGGCTACCTCGCCGCGCACGGCTATCAGATCGTCGATGACCCGTCCAGGGCCGAGGTCATCATCGTCAACACCTGCGGCTTCATCCAGTCCGCCAAGGAGGAGGCCATCGCCACCCTCTTTGAAATGGCGGAGTACAAGCAGACCGGCGTGTGCCGCCTGCTGGTGGCGACGGGCTGCTTTGCCCAGCGCTACCCGGAAGCCATCCGCGAGGAGATGCCCGAGGTCGATGCGATCCTCGGCGTCAACGAGTATGAAAAAATCGACGAGGCCATCCGCGAGGCATTCGCCGGACAGCGCCCCGTCTACACGGACGACGACGGCACGTTCTTTGAGTACGGCCGCGTGCTGACCACGCCCCAATACAGCGCGTACATCCGCATCGGCGAGGGCTGCGACAACTGCTGCTCCTACTGCGCGATTCCGCTGATCCGCGGCGGCTACCGCAGCCGCCCGAAGGACGACATCCTCGAGGAGGTGCGCCGCCTGGCCGCGGAGGGCGTGCGCGAGTTCACGCTCATCGCGCAGGACACGACCCGCTACGGCACCGACGGGGGCGGGGAGAGCCGGCTCCCCGAGCTGATCGAGGAGGTCGCGGCGATCCCGGGCGTCGAGTGGCTGCGCGCGCTCTACTGCTATCCCGAGCGCGTCGACGACCGGCTGCTCGATACCATCGCCCGCCTGCCCAACGTCTGCAAGTACCTCGACCTGCCGATGCAGCACATCAGCCAGCACATCCTCACGGACATGAACCGCTCCGACACGAGCGAGCACATCCGCGAGGTCTGCAAAAAGTTCAAGCAGCGCGGCATGATGCTGCGCACGACGCTGATGGTCGGCTTCCCGGGCGAGACGCAGGAGGACTTTGACGAGCTGATGGACTTCGTCCGCGAGGCGAAGTTCGACCGCATGGGCGCGTTCACCTTCTGCCCGGAGGAGGGCACGCTCGCCGCGCAGATGCCCGACCAGATCGACGAGGCCGTCAAGCAGGCGCGCTACGACGCGCTGATGACGCTCCAGCACGGCATCTCCCTGGCGCAGAACAAGGCGCGCGTGGGCACGACCTGCCGCGTGCTGGTGGAGAAAAAGCGCGGCAAACGCTATGTTGGCCGCAGCGAGTTCGAGGCGCCGGAGATCGACGGCAACATCTACTTCGGCTCCGAGACGCCGTGTGCCATAGGCGAATTCGTGAATGTCAGAATCACCGGGGCGAGAGCCTACGACCTGATGGGAGAGCGCGTATGAAAAAGCTGCTAACGGCATGGGGCTCCCTGAATCTGCCCAACCAGCTCACGCTGCTGCGCATCATGCTGGTGCCGGTGTACCTGATGCTGCTGGTGATGTTCGGAGACGACCGGTCCCTGTGCATCCTGCCGCTGCTGGTGTTTGTGCTGGCGTCGCTGACGGACCTGCTGGACGGAAGGATAGCCAGAAAGTATCATCTGGTGACCAACTTCGGCAAGTTCATGGACCCGATTGCCGATAAGCTGCTCACGCATACGGCATTCATCATGCTCACGGCGATGGGGCGGCTCCATGTGGTTGCGTGCATCATCTTTGTAGCGCGGGAGTTTGTGGTTTCCGGCTTGCGTCTGGTGGCCGTGGAGCAGGGGCGCGTGATCGCGGCGGGCATGAGCGGCAAGGTGAAAACCGTGCTGCAGATGCTGCTCATCATGCTGCTGACTGTACCGAGCGGCGGCCTGCTGCCGACGCTGCTGACCTTCGCCGCGGCGTTCATGACGCTGTATTCGATGGTTGAGTACGTCTGGGAGAACCGCGCGGTCCTCGGCGGGGCGAAGTAAGGGATAGAGGCTTGAAGCCGCCGCGAAGCGAGGAAGGGAGTCTGAGAGATGAAATCCCCCAACGTCCCCCAACGCGAAGCGCCGCTTTCGCCGAAGTCGGGCGGCTTCATCACAGAATCATCCTCATATTGAAACCATTTTTCGGGAGGCGTGAACATGATTGCGGAAGTTGTGGCCATCGGCACCGAGCTGCTGATGGGACAGATCGTCAATACCGACGCCCAGTATCTCTCCCGCAGGCTTCAAACGCTGGGCATTTCCATCTATTATCATACGACCGTCGGCGATAACCCGCAGCGCATGAAGGAGGCAATTTCGCTCGCCCTGTCCCGCAGCGATGTCGTCATCACCACCGGCGGCCTCGGCCCGACGCAGGATGACCTTTCCAAGGAGATCGTCGCGCAGCTGCTCGGCCTGCCCATGTGCTTTGACGAGGAGAGCTGGCAGGCCATCGGCGATTACTTCGCGCGCACGGGCCGCGTCTGTCCGCTCAACAACAAAAAGCAGGCCATGTTCGCCGAGGGCGCGTCCATCCTGCCCAACGACTGCGGCACCGCGCCCGGCTGTATCATCGAGCACGGCGGCAAGGTCGTCGTGCAGCTCCCCGGTCCGCCGCATGAGATGGCCGACATGTTCGACAAGCAGGTCTATCCGCGCCTGACCGCGATGACCGGCGGGTGCATTGCCTCTCGCTATGTCCGCATTTACGGCATGGGTGAGTCGCAGGTCGCCCAGCTGTGCGCCCGGTGGATCGAGGATGGCGGCAAGGTCACGGTCGCGCCGTACTGCCAGCTCGGCGAGTGCCAGCTGCGCGTGACGGCCCGCGGCGAGACGGAGCGCGACGCGCTTGCGCTGGTCATGCCGGTGGTCGATGCGATCGTCGCCGTGCTCGGCGACTGCGTGTACGCCGTCACCCCGACGAGCGACGGCTCCATGGAGGAGGCGGCCGGGCGCGCGCTCACCAAGCGCGGACTGACCGTCGCCACGGCGGAGAGCTGCACCGGCGGCATGGTCGCGGCGAAGCTGGTCAACTATCCCGGCATCTCCGCCGCGCTGGGCGAGGCGCATGTCACCTACGCCAACGAGGCGAAGGTGCGCTACTGCGGCGTCCGTCAGGAGACGCTGGACGCCTATGGCGCGGTCAGCGAGCAGACGGCCCGCGAGATGGCGCAGGGACTGCGCGAACGCAGCGGCGCGGACATCGTTGTGGCGACGACGGGCATTGCCGGGCCGTCCGGCGGGACAAAGGAAAAGCCGGTCGGGCTGGTGTACGTCGCGTGCGCCGACCGCTGCGGGACGGAGGTCGTGAGGCTGAATCTGGGCGGCAGCCGAGAGCGCATCCGCACGCTGGCGACGCTGCGCGCGCTGGATATGGTGCGCCGCTCGGCCCTGCGGCACGAATAATAAGGAAGAGCTGCTTGAAACCGGCGCGAAGCGAGGAAGGGGTCAAGGGGCTGCCGCCCCATCGTTTCCCCATCGCGAAGCGCGGGAAAACGCAGGCCGCAGAGGAGCCGAAGGCGACAATTGCGGCCGGACAAAAGCCGCTTGAAGCAGCGGCAAATCACACAAACCGCGGTGCCACCGGCACCTGAAGGATAACAGGAGGAAAGTATGGCGGCGAAGAAGGAAAAGGCGGCCAAGCAGGTTCCCGTCGAGGAGAAGGACGGAAGCGAAAAGAAGCGGGCGCTGGACATTGCGCTGGCGGGCATTGAAAAGCAGTTTGGCAAGGGCGCGATCATCCGCATGGGCGAGCGTCCGGTGCAGAACATCCAGGTGATTTCCACCGGCTGCCTGGATCTGGATCTGGCGCTGGGCGTCGGCGGTCTGCCGCGCGGGCGCGTGGTGGAGATCTATGGTCCGGAATCCTCGGGCAAGACGACGGTTGCGCTGCACGTCGTGGCGGAGGCGCAGCGCGCGGGCGGCGTGGCGGCGTTCATCGACGCGGAGCACGCGCTCGATCCGGTCTATGCGCGCAAGCTGGGCGTGGACATCGACCAGCTCTACGTCTCCCAGCCGGACACGGGCGAGCAGGCGCTGGAGATCTGCGAGGCGCTGGTGCGCTCCGGCGCGATCGATGTGGTGGTCATCGACTCCGTGGCGGCGCTGGTGCCCAAGGCGGAGATCGACGGCGAGATGGGCGATTCGTTCGTGGGCCTGCAGGCGCGGCTGATGAGCCAGGCGCTGCGCAAGCTGACGGGCATTGTGAACAAGACGAACTGCACGTGCATCTTCATCAACCAGCTGCGCGAGAAGGTGGGCGTGATGTACGGCAATCCGGAGACGACGCCGGGCGGCCGTGCGCTGAAGTTCTACGCGTCGGTGCGCATTGACATCCGCCGCGGCGAGCAGCTCAAGGACGGCTCGACGGTGGTGGGCAACCGCACGAAGGCGAAGATTGTGAAGAACAAGGTGGCGCCGCCGTTCCGCACGGCGGAGTTTGACATCCTCTACGGCGAGGGCATCAGCAAGGAAGGCAGTCTGCTGGACAATGCGGTGAATCTGGACATCATCCACAAGTCGGGCGCGTGGTTCTCCTACGGGGATCAGCGCATCGGGCAGGGCCGTGAGAACACGCGCAACTATTTGAAGGAGAATCCGGAGGTGGCGCGGGAGATCGAGGCACTGGTGCGCAAGGAGCTGCTGGGGCGCGACAGTGCCGCGCCGGCAGATGAGGCGCCGAAGCCCGAGGAGGATCTGGACGAGACGGATGAGCTTTTGGATGAGGAGTCCGGCGAGGACAGCTTTGACGATCTGCCCCTCGACTAACGGGCAGGGCCCGTGGCAACTTCGCTTCGCGCCTGTGAAACGCATCCATCGCGCGGAGGGCGATCGAATCCTGGTTTTGGTGGGGAAGTCACGGGAACAATACAGACAAAACGGCTGTCGGTGGGGAGAAGCGGTTGGCTTCTCCCGGCCGGCAGCCGTGTGCTTTTGGGTGTTATACTACGCTCAAATCAAACCGAACTATGCGAAAACAACCCGTCAGGTAACGCTTCGCTCCCTGACTGCTTTTTCTTTGATCGCTTCGCAATATGAATGCGTTGGGGGATTTCATCCCCCAAACCCCTAGCCCGGGGACCAGTCCCCGGACCCCTTCTTCGCTTCGCTCTTATAGCTCGTTTTTATCTGAGATAAGTATTATGCCTGAATCCCCAGCTCGCGGAGGATGAACGTCACGGTGTCCTCGAGGCTCATGCCCAGGACGTAGGAGAACTCCTGGTGCAGCAGGCGCTGGGCGTCGGTGAGCAGGTGCTCGTCGGTGGCGGGCAGGCGCTTGCCCTCGGCGAGACGTTTGGCGTTGTGCTCGTGCAGCTCGCGGATCATCTGGATGATCTTCGCGTAGTTGCCCTCATGCAGGATTTCGGTGAAGCGCTCCTTGCGAAGGCGGCTGTCGTCGAGCCACAGACCGGCGTACTGCGCGCTCTCGCGGATCATGGAAAGGATGTCCTCGCGGGAGAGCAGCTTGCGCAGCACGGCGTCTCCGCGCTCGACGGGCAGGTAGACCGTCGAGGAGCTGTTTTCCATCGTCGGGCGCAGCACATAGTACTCGCGCTCCTGCGCGCCAAAGCGCATCCTGCGGATGTCCTCCACGGAGCAGATGCCCTCGGACGGGTGCATGACTGTATTGCCGACCTGATACATAAGCTTGGCCTCCTTTGCCGAACGGCGAATGATAGGGGTGAAAAAGCGGCCCGGCGGCCGCGCGTTTTTCATGACAGCAAAAAAGCGCGGGCGCAAAGGAGCTTTGGCCGCGCGCTGCGGGGACGATCAGTTCAGATAGTCTCCGACGGGGCTCTGGTTGTACTGCTTGATGACCTTGACGATGATGGAGCCGTCCTCAAGCGGCGTCTCCTCCAGAATCCTGTACTTCACGCTGTTGCGCTCGAGCGTCTCCTTGTAGTGTGCGACCTCGTGCGTGAGCTGGCGAAGGGCTTCGTCGTGCGGAAGCTCCTCCTTGAGCATGAAGTGAAGGGTCTGGCAGATGCAGGCGGACTGAATGCGCTTCATGGATTCCACCTCCTTCTGGCCGGGCGGCCTTTGCTGATATGACCAGTATACACGACATGACCATTGCGTTTCAAAGGCAATATCCCAACAAATTCACCTGAATTCTGACGCGATTTTGTACAATATGCGACATTTACACAGGAAAGGGCCGGCTTCGGGCGCGGGCCGGGCGGCGTTTTCCGCAAACAAAAACGCCGCAGCGGGGGATGATCCCCGGCTGCGGCGGCTTTGCGGCGCGGATTACTTCTTGGCGTCGAAGTAGGCGTTGAGCGCCTTGACCAGCTCGTCGGCGTCGATGCCATGCACGGCGCTGGCGTCGCGGATGGACTCCGCGGAGGCGTGCGGGCAGTACAGGCAGTGCATGCCGAAGGACATGAACACGGGCGCGACCTCCGGGTCGAGCTGCATGACGGATGCGATGGACATATCGGCGGTAATCATGGAAACCCTTCTTTCTTGTTGTCTGGGAGATGGTTGGCTCCACTATGATACACCATTCTTCCCGATAAGGCAAGAAAAAATGCGCGGAAGGCGGCTGACCGCCGGAATCCCGGCCGGGCGGTGCGCCCCGTCCATGCAAACTGCGCGTAGACAGCGAGTTGAAAATATGCTACAATGAACGCAGATCAAAGTGCCGCGTCGACCTGCGGGAGCGCGGCCGGAAAACAGGGAAAGGGCCATGAGAAACAATGAGCTGCGCGGCCCGACGGCCATCGACACGGACATCATCCCGTCGGACAGCGAACACGTATTCACCGAAGAGGCGCTCTATCAGGAAGTGATGATGCGCTATCATTGCGCGATTCTGGAAATGCGCACCAAGCTGGAGGTGCTCTCCAAGGACATGACGGTGCGCTACCGCCGCAACCCCATCGAGTTCATCGAGAGCCGGCTCAAAAAGCCGTCCTCCATCGCGCGCAAGCTGAAAAAGCTCGGCTATGAGGTCACGGTCGAGAACATGACGGAGCACCTCTCCGACATCGCCGGCATCCGCGTGCTGTGCGCCTACATCGACGACATCTACGAGATCGCCCGCATGCTCGCCCACCAGACGGACGTGCGGATCATCACCGTCAAGGACTACATCAAGCAGCCCAAGGAAAACGGCTACCGCAGCTACCACATGATCGTGGAGATCCCGGTGTACTTCTCCGACCAGGTGCGCCCGGTGCGCTGCGAAATCCAGATCCGCACGATCGCCATGGACTTCTGGGCGACGCTCGACCACGACATGCAGTACAAGAAGAAGGTCGAGGACGCCGAGGAGATCATGCGCGAGCTGCGCGAATGCGCCGACATCATCCACCAGACCGACGAAAAGATGATGCGCCTGCGCGAGCGGATTCATCGCATCGGCTGATCGGGAGCCCCGCTTTCCGGCGGGGCCTTTTGCCGCATCCGATGACGCGTATAGACGGAGAAATGCAAAATATAGTTGATACGATCCGCCGGACGATGTATAATTTGTGAGGAAGATGGGGCGAGGCGTCGGCCCTCCCTTGAAAAAGCGGGGAAGGACTGCTATAATACAGGGAAAAGCGCCCCGAAGGGGCGGGCAAAGGAGGCATCCCGTATGGAAGGCGTGCTTCTGGGCGACCTGGTGCAGATGCGCAAGACGCATCCCTGCGGCAGCGACAGGTGGACGGTGATCCGCGTCGGCGCGGACATCAAGATCCGCTGCATGGGGTGCTCGCGCATCGTGATGATGGATCGCGCGGACTTTGGCAAGCGCATGAAAAAGGTCCTGTCTCACGCGACGGAGCCCATCCGGGGCACCAATGAGACGGACGACATCTGAACTTCATTTGAAAAGAGAGGCGGATTTCCCATGGCGCAGATGGATGACAAGGAACTCAGAAAGAACGAGGAAAAGAAGGAAAAGCCGAAGAAGAGCGTGAAGCAGGAAATTTTCGAGTGGGTGATGGTCTTTGTCGTCGCCGCGGCGCTGGCGTTCGTGGTGCGCACGTTCATCTTCGAGCCGGTGCGCGTGGACGGCAGCTCCATGCTCAACACGCTCACGGACGGCGACTTCATGATTGCCACCAAGTATGACTACCTGATGGGCGATCCGGAGCGCTTCGACGTCGTGATCTGCGACTATCCGAACACGAATGACGGCAAGTACCGCGTCAAGCGCGTCATCGGCCTGCCGGGCGACACGGTGGAGCTGGTCGCGGGCGAGCTCTACATCAACGGCGAGCACCTCGAGCAGCAGTTTGACATGACGGACAACGCCGCCTACTTCGGCCCCTACACCGTGCCGGAGGGCCACTACTTCGTGATGGGCGACAACCGCAACAACTCGAAGGACAGCCGCAGCGCCATGGTCGGCGCGCTGCCGCGCAGCATGATCCGCGGCCATGTGCGGCTGGTCGTGTTCCCGTTCTCCGACGCGGGGATTGTAGAGTAAACAACCGCATTCAAGTGACCCCCTGTTCACTCCGGCAAGGAGCGGACGGGGGTTTTTGAATCGGGACAGTCCTGCGGCGGAGCCGGATCGTCCGTTCGTTCGAGTATGTAATCCGTGGATGTGTTGTACAGATCCGCCAAACGGATGAGAATGTCCGTCGGGATGTCGCGGTAGCCCTGCTCGTAGCGGAAATACTGCGGCTGCTTCATCCCCAAATGGCGGGAAACTGCTGCTTGCGTCAGATCATGATCCTCTCTCAGTTCCCGTATGCGCCGGTAACAGGCCATTGTCCTCCTCCTTGATAACCAAATGGTTTATCTTGACAATAAGCCTAACGTGCGCTATAATGAGAAAAAATAATCATATGGTTATACGATGCGGGAGATGAAGGATTTGAGCAGAGGAAAATATGGTTATGATGGACCGGAGGAATTCCGGCCGATAACGGCGTGGGGGTATGTGGGGTATACACTTCTGTTCATCGTGCCGGTGATCGGACTGGTTTGTCTGCTGGTGTTCACGTTCAGCAGCAAGAACATTCCGCGGCGCTGCTATGCGCGGTCATACTGGTGCTGGCTTCTGAGCTGTGTGATGATCGTCGTTCTGTTTCTGTTTGTACTGCCTTGGCTGATTCCTGGTTTTGCAGGTTATCTCAATTTGCTGGCGAGCTGTCTCGACCTGCTGGCTGCATCGGTCAGAATGTAAAGGAAATGAAGGGATCTATGATGAAAAGAGCGGTCTGCATGATGCTGGTTGCCGGCCTCCTGTTTGTATCGGTTTCATCGTGTCTGGCAGAATCGACGGCGGATGTGCTCAATGGATTCGCCAATCTGATGAATTCCATGGCCAATCTGGCCCAGGCACTCAACGAGCCGGAGGAAACGCCGGAGCCGAAGAGCGTGGAGAAGCTCTCCGGCCCTACAGTGGAAGTGAAGGTCGAAGGAAGAAAGCTCAAGGTACACAAGGAGTTCAAGGAACAGCTTGATGAGTACGAGGAATTCTTCGACTCATACATTGAGGTCATGAGCGATGAGGATGTCGATCTGATCAAGTACATGAGTTTCCTGACACAATACACTGAAGCGATGGAAGCGTTGGAAAACATTGACGAGGACACGCTGTCCGATGATGATATGACCTATTATATGGTGGTGCTCAACCGCATCAATCTGAAGCTGCTCGTCGTCGAGCCGTAAAGTCGGGCAGGGATTCAAACCCCTGTTCGGGGGTGACTTCTCTGCAGAAAAGGAGCGCCGGTCGCTTGAGTGTGACCGGCGCTCCTTTTTATGCTTGACGTTTTACCCCCATCAGCCTGTCCATCAGCCCCGGCAGATAATCATGCGGCACGAACTGCCCCGTCTCGTGCAGGCGCAGGATCTCCTCGCCGGAGACGAGCCGCGCGTCGACCGTCTCGCCCGGCAGGAGCACGACGTCGGACAGCTCGAAGTCGTGCACCAGCTCATAGATGTCCACAAAGGCGTCGGGGCGCGTCGACCGTCTCGCCCGGCAGGAGCACGACGTCGGACAGCTCGAAGTCGTGCACCAGCTCATAGATGTCCACAAAGGCGTCGGGGCGCGTCACCTGCATCACCAGGCGCGCGCGGGCCGGGTCGGCGCAAAGGCCGGTCTCCTCGCGCACCTCGCGCAGGGCGGCGGTCAGGCTGTCCTCGCCCGCGTCTGCGGAGCCGCCGGTGTTCTCCCACATCAGCGGGTAGCCCTTCGTCGGCGCGCGCTTTGTGATGAGGAATTCGCCCGTCGGCCGGCGCACATAGACCTGCACGACGAGGTGGTATTCGCCGGGGGCGAGCGGGTCGCCGCGCCGGTGTGTGCGCCCGGTCAGGCGGTAGTTGGCGTCGTAGACGTCCCAGAGCTCGTCCGGGCTGCTCTGCATGTTCAGCCAGTTCTGCATATAGCGGAAGAGCGCGGGCTGAATGTCCGGATAGGTCATGGCCTCCGGCGGCTCGGCAAAGGACGACACCTCGCCGATCTCCATGAGCGGATCGAGCGGGCCGAGCGCGCGCACCTCGGCAAAGGCCAGCAGCCCGAAGCTGGGAGCTTCGCCGCCGCGCGAGACGCCGTAGACGCACACGGGCGTCAGCGAGAAGTCCGTGGCGCCGGTCTCCTCGCGCAGCTCGCGGGCGGCGGCCTGCTCCGGCGTTTCGCCGATCTCGCGGTGGCCGCCGGGAATCTCCCAGGTGCTGCGCTGCTTGTGGCGCACGAAGAGCCAGCGGCCCTGCATGCGCGTGAGGATCACGGCGAAGCGGATGTCCCCGTCGGGCCTGCTGCCGGGCGAATGGAAAGAAATGGTGGTGCCGTCCATGACGTGCCTCCTGCAAGATGATGCTTCATTATAGCATCCGCGCGGCCGGAGGGTCAACCTCGGCGGGAAAACTGTTGAGGTACAATACATAGGTAACACAAGAGGATGAAAAAAGAGAACCCATG
>CAMENN010000031.1 GCA_945928315.1 uncultured Clostridia bacterium | reverse complement strand
ATCTCGATGCCCGCCGGCGGCTCCAGGCACGGATCGCCCGTCAGCGACACGCGGATGGTGTCGCCGATGCCGTCGAGCAGCAGCGCGCCGATGCCGATGGCGCTCTTGATGCGCCCCTGCTCCGGCAGGCCCGCCTCCGTGACGCCCAGGTGCAGCGGATAGTCGCACGATTCGCTGGCCAGCCGGTAGGCCGCGACGGTGTCCGGCACGTTGCTCGCCTTCATGGAGAGCACCATATCGTAAAACCCGCAGCGCTCCAGCATGCGCGCGTGGCTGAGCGCGCTCTCGACCATGCCCTGCGGCGTCGGTCCGCCGTACTTTTGCAGGATGTCCTTCTCCACCGAGCCGGAGTTGACGCCGATGCGTACCGGGATGTGGTGCGCCTTCACGCAGTCCGCCAGCACGCGCACGTTCTGCTCCCCGCCGATGTTGCCGGGATTGATGCGCAGCTTGTGGATGCCGTTCTCCACCGCCGCCAGCGCCAGCTTGTGGTCAAAGTGAATGTCGGCGACCAGCGGCACCGGGCTGCCGTCCACCAGCGCGCGCACGGCTTTCGCGCACGCCTCGTTGTACACGGAGACGCGGACGATGTCCGCGCCCGCGACCGCCAGCGCGCGGATCTGCGAGAGCGTCGCCTCCACGTCCGCCGTGTCCGTATTGGTCATCGATTGCACGGAAACCGGCGCGCCGCCGCCGATGAGCACGCTGCCGGCCTTCACCTGTCGGGTCTTCTTCGCCATGGCCGATTCTCCTTCTTCCTTCGTCACTTCACGAAAATCTGCATGATGTCCTTGTAGGTGAGCACGAGCATGAGCGCCATCAGCAGGCAAAAGCCCGCAAAGTGGATCTTGCCCTCCACCTCGCGGCTGATGGGCTTCCTGCGCACGGCCTCCACCAGCATGAACAGCAAACGGCTGCCGTCAAGGCCCGGGATGGGCAGCAGGTTCATGACGCCCAGGTTCACGCTGATGAGCGCGATGAGCTCCAGATACACGTCAATGCCGCCCTGCTGCGTGACCTCCTGGATGACGTAGACCGTGCCGACCGGGCCGGTCACATCCTCCACGCCCTCGCCGTGGAAGAGCATGTTCCGCAGCGCGTCGATGATCGTCTTCACGCACTCCACGTTGTACTGGACGGAGAACGGGATGCTCTCCAGCAGGGAGACGCGCACCCGGTCCCTGTCAAACGTGAAGCCGACGCGGTAACGGCCCGCCTCCTCGTCATAGAACGGAGAGATGGTCAGCTCCATGGGCTCGCCGCCGCGCTCGATGCCCAGCGTGACCGGCGCGCCGCCGGAGGCGGAGATCTCCCGCGTCACATCAGCGGTCGATTCGATCGTCACGCCGTTCACCGTGACCAGCACGTCGCCGACCTGAAGGCCCGCCATTGCGGCGTTCTCCTCAACCTCGGCCACGCGCGGCACGACGGTGGACAGCCCCATCGCGCTCAGATAGATGACGATGACCAGAAACGCGACGGCGAAGTTCATCAGCGGACCGCTTGCGACCGTCAGCGCGCGCTTCCAGATGGGCTGATCGTTGAAGCCGCGCTTGTCACCGACCGCCGTGTCCTCGCCATAGAACTGGCAGAAGCCGCCGATGGGCAGCAGCCGCAGGGTGATCAGCGTCCCCCGCCTGCTGCGCCGCTGCAGGAGCTTGGGCCCCATGCCCATGGAGAACTCCTCCACCTCGATGCCGCAGGCCCGGGCGGCCAGAAAATGCCCCGCTTCATGCGCCGTGATCAGCAGACCCAGCAGAAGCAGCGCCAGCAATACATACATGAAAACCTCCTGAGATCACAGCGCGTAGCGGCCGTCCTTCAGCAGCTCACACGCCTTCGCCCGCGCAAGGCGGTCACTCTCGAACACCTGCTCCAGCGTCGGATGGCTGCACACCGGCACGGCCTGCATCGTCTCCTCCACCAGCTGGGCGATCTGCCCAAAGCGGATGCGGTCATGCAGGAACGCATCGACGGCCACCTCGTTCGCGCCGTTGAGAATCGCGCCCATCGTGCCGCCCGCACGGAGCGCCGCATAGGCGAGGCCCAGTCCCGGAAAGCGGTCAGGATCCGGCTCCTCGAACGTGAGCGCGCGCATCCTGGCGAAGTCGAGCCGCTGCCCGCCCGTGGGCAGGCGCTCCGGCCAGCTCATCGCGTAGAGGATCGGCAGGCGCATATCCGGCGTGCCCAGCTGCGCGATGACCGCGCCGTCCGCGTATTCGACCATAGAGTGTATGACGCTCTGCGGGTGAATCAGCACGTCAATCCGCTCCGGCGGCATGTCAAAGAGCCAGCGCGCCTCGATGACCTCCAGCGCCTTGTTCATCATGGACGCCGAGTCGATGGTGATCTTGCGGCCCATGCTCCAGTTGGGGTGGCGCAGCGCCTGCTCCTTCGTCGCGTTCATGATGTCGGCCTTGTCCCAGGTGCGGAACGGGCCGCCGCTCGCCGTCAGGATCAGCCGCTCGGGCCTGTTGCCCTGCGCGCCCTGCAGGCACTGGAAGATGGCGCTGTGCTCGCTGTCCACGGGCAGGAGCGGATGGCCCGCCGCCTTCGCTGCGGCCGTCACCAGCTCGCCGCCGGCGACCAGCGGCTCCTTGTTGGCCAGCAGCACGCGCTTGCCGCAGGAAAGCGCCTCCATCACCGCCGCCAGGCCCACGACGCCCACGACGGACACCAGCACGTCGTCCGCGTCGCACGCGCGCACCACGCGGGTGAGCACGTCCTCGCCGAACATCCACTGGCAGGCGTTTTTGATGTCGTCCGGAATCTGCGCAGGCTCCACCGTCAGCGCCGCGATCTGCGGGCGGAAGGCGCGCACCTGCTCAAAGAGCCTTTCGCTGGAGGAATGGGCCACCAGCGCCGTGACCTGAAAGCGGTCGGCGTGGCGCGCAGCGACGTCGAGCGCCTGCGTGCCGATGGAGCCGGTGGAGCCGAGTATGGCCAGTTTACGCATCGTTTGCCTCCGTATTTACAGCACAAGCGTGTAGCAGTACATCACAATCAGGGTGAAGATCACGCTGTCAAAGCGGTCCATCACGCCGCCGTGCCCGGGAAAGACCTTGCCGTAGTCCTTGATGCCGCTGTAGCGCTTGAGCAGCGAGGCCGTCAGATCGCCGATCTGCCCCGCCAGGGAGCCCAGCACGCCCAGCAGAATCGCCGCCGGAACGCCCGGCATCGGCATGCGGAAGATGCATACGAACACCCAGCGGCAGGCAAGGCCGCCCAGCGTGCCGCCCAGCAGGCCGAACAGCGCGCCCTCCACGGTCTTTTTGGGGCTGATCTGCGGACAGAGCTTGTGCCGTCCGAAGGTCCTGCCGCCAAAATACGCCGCGGCGTCGCAGGCATAGGCGATGGCAAACGCCATGGTGATCAGCGCGATGCCCGGCACCACGCCGTACGTCGCGTTGAGCATCATCATGAACATCGACATCGGCAGGAAGCACGTCAGCAGCGGATACAGCGATGCCGCCGCGTCCGGAAAGGTCGGATGGCCGTTGAGCAGCACGCCCGTCATGGAGATGCCCATCGCCGCCACCAGCAGCAGCAGCGGATCGAGCACGCCCATGAACCGGCTCAGCGGCCACATCAGCACCGTGGCGACATAGCCGCCCCACCGGCAAACGGAATAGCCCCTGTGCGCCAGCGCCTTGTACACCTCGTCCAGCGCGATGAGCGTCAGCACGACGATGACCGCCTCCGCGAACCAGCCGCGGACCACGAGCACGAAAATCAGGAACGGAATGCCAATGGCCGCTGTGATCAGACGCGTTTTCATAGAACCCTTCTTTCCGGTTATTGCACACCGCCGAAACGGCGATTGCGCTTTGCATACGCCGCCAGCGCTTCATCATAAGCATCGCAGTCGAAGTCCGGCCAGAGCACATCCGTCACGTAGAACTCGGCGTACGCGCACTGGTAGAGCAGGAAGTTGCTCAGGCGCATCTCCCCGCTGGTGCGGATGACCAGATCGACCTCCGGCATGCCGCGGGTGTACAGCGCATCCGCGAACACGTCCATGGTGATGTCCTCCGGCGAAAGCTCGCCCGCACAGGCCCGGCGGGCCAGCGTCTGCGCCGCGCGGACGATCTCCTGCCGCCCGCCGTAGTTGAGCGCGATATTGAGCCGGAGGCCTGTGTTGTCCTTCGTGCGCTCCATGGCGGCGCGCAGGGCGGCCTGCTGCTTTTCCAGCCCTTTGGGCATCGCGTCGATGTCGCCCAGAATCCGGATGCACACGCGCTCGCGGTGCAATTCGTCGAGCTCCCTGGTGAAGTACTCGAGCAGCAGGCCCATCAGCGCGCCGACCTCCTCCACCGAGCGCTTCCAGTTCTCGGTCGAGAAGGCGTAGATCGTCAACGCCTCGATGCCCAAGTCGCTCGAATGCCGGATGATGCCGCGCAGCGCCTCCACGCCGGCCTTGTGCCCGAACGTGCGCGGCATGCCGCGCTTCTGCGCCCAGCGGCCGTTGCCGTCCATAATGATGGCGACATGCCGTGGCAGGCGCTCCCTGTCCGGCGCCGTCTGCTTCTGCTCATCCTTGCCGAAAATCGCCATGACTATCCCCTTACCCGCGCCTTTGCGGCGCGTATGCGCTAAAAGCGGGCATCGCAGAGCGCCGCCCCGACGAAACCCGCTTCGTTATCCTGTTTACTTCGCCGCGAAAGCGCTCAATTCCTGTCTTCCGCCACCGTTTCTGTACACAGCGGATCGAGAAATCGCGAAACGGTCAATCGCGCGCCATCGTCCGAGGCATGCACCACGCGCAGCACGCCGCGCGTCTCCTCCTGACGCCGGGGCGCGCTGGTCACGCACACCTGCGGGCAGACGCCCTCCTGCGAGAGCACAGCCCGTGCCGCCTCCAGGTCAAGGCCAAGCAGGTCCAGCCTCATTTGACCTCCATGATCTCCTTTTCCTTCTCGGCGGTGATCTTGTCGATGTCCTTGATGTTCGCGTCCGTCAGCTTCTGGATGGCCTCCTCGGCGCGCTTCTGGTCGTCCTCGGTGATCTCGCTGTTCTTCTTCATCTTCTTCACCTGCTCGACGGCGTCGCGGCGGATGGAGCGGATGGCGACCTTGCTCTCCTCTGCGGTCTTGCGCACGAGCTTGGTCAGCTCCTTGCGGCGCTCCTCCGTGAGCTCCGGCAGCATCAGGCGGATGACCTTGCCGTCGTTGGACGGGGTCAGGCCCAGATCGCTGGCGAGGATCGCCTTGGAGATATCCTTGACCATCTTCGCGTCCCAGGGGTTGATCTGCAGCACGCGCGGTTCCGGCGCGGAGATGTTGGCGATGCTCTTGAGCGGCGTCGGCGTGCCGTAGTAATCGACGGTGATGCGGTCGAGCAGCTGCGGATTGGCGCGGCCCGCGCGGATGGCCATCAGGTCGGCGCGCAGCACGTCCTTGGTCTTCTCCATCTTGACCTTGGCGTTATCCTGAATCTCCTTTATCGTCATACAAAGAAGCCTCCTTGAAAATCGTTTTGCACGCCTGCGCGGCTGAGCCGCCGTCTCCGTGCCTTTTCTTTATTTTACCCTACAAAGCGTCCCTTTGGCAAGCCCTTTTGTGCATTCTCCATAATCCGCCGCGAATTTCCGGGGAAAGCGAGGCTGGAACTCAAAGAAACGATCTATAGGCGCGAAGCGAAGAAGGGGTCTGGGGACTGGTCCCCAGGCAGGATTTTAGGAGCGAGGCCCCTAACGTTCTCCAATCGCGAAGCGATAAAAGGAAAAACAGTCAGGGAGCGAAGCGTTACCTGACGGTGAATGATCACATGGCTCTGTACGATTGATGGATTCCGGGATTCATGCCTGGCAAAAAGAAACGCGCGGAGCAAAACGCCCCGCGCATGCGATTGCACCGGATTACGGATGGACGTTCGTGCCCATCGGGTCGCCCTCGATGACGCGCAGGATGTTCTGCGGGTCGTCCAGGCCGAACACGCGGATGGAGGGCACCTTGTTCTCTCGACAGATGGTGATCGCCGCAGCGTCCATCACCTTGAGGTCGCGCTCCTGCACCTCGTGATAGGTGAGGTCCTTGAGCAGCTTGGCCTCCGGGTTGACGCGCGGATCGCTGTCGTAGACGCCGTCCACGTTCTTGGCGAGCAGGATGGCGTCCGCGCCGATTTCCACGGCGCGCAGCGCGGCGGCGGTGTCCGTGGAGAAGAACGGGTTGCCCGTGCCGCAGGCGAAGATGACGATGCGGCCCTTCTCCAGATGGCGCACAGCGCGGCGATAGGTGTAGGGCTCGCAGAAGCGGTTCATCTCCACCGCGGACATGACGCGCGTGGGAATCTCCAGCCGCTCAATGGCGTCCTGCATGGCGATGCTGTTGATGGCCGTGCCCAGCATGCCCATGTGATCGGCGTTGATGGGGGTCATCTTCGCCGCGGGGCCCTGACGACCGCGCCAGATGTTGCCCGCGCCGATGACGATGGCGATCTCGGTGCCGGTCTTGTGCAGCTCGCCGATGATGGCGGCCACGCGGTCGATCTGCTCGAAGTCGAACAGGCGGCCGTTTTCACCCAGCGCCTCGCCGCTGAGTTTGATGAGTACGCGCTTGTACTTGGCCATGATGGAATCCTCCTCTTCGTTGCGGGGTTGTGAAGCATTTTGTCCCGAAAAAAGGGACATGCGCGACGGCATGTCCCTGATCGAAGCTGTTTACTTCTTCATCTTGGCCTGCTCGGCAGCGATGTCGGCAGCCAGATTGTCCTGACGCTTCTCGAGGCCCTCGCCGCGCTCGAAGCGCACGAAGCGGACGACGTCGCACTTGCCGGCGAGCATCTTCTTGACGGAGATGTCCGGGTCCTTGACGAACGGCTGCTCCAGGAGGCAGACCTCCTTGTAGTACTTCTCGATGCGGCCCTCGACCATGCGCTCCACGATCTTGGCGGGCTTGCCCTCGTTGAGGGCCTGCTGGGTCAGCACCTCGCGCTCCTTCTCGAGGTTCGCGGTCGGCACCTCCTCGCGGCGCACGAACTGCGGGTTCGCGGCGGCGATGTGCATGACCAGGTCATGGCTCATGGCGCGGATCTCGTCGGTGATCTCGTCGCAGGCGATCTCAACCATGACGCCGATGCGGCCGCCCATGTGGCTGTAGATGTCCACAAAGCCGTGCTTCGGCTCATAGCGGGCGAAGCGGCGCAGGGAGATCTTCTCGCCGATGGCCGCGGTGGCCTCGCCGAGCAGGTCGTTGAGGGTCTTGCTCTCATCCGCGTAGAACGGCTGGGCGAGCATCTCCTCGACGGTCTCCGGGGCCTTCACCGCGATGTGCTTGGCGTAGTCGCGGCACAGCGCCTTGAAGTTGTCGGTGTTGGCGACGAAGTCGGTCTCGCAGTTGACCTCGACGACGACGCCCACGCCGCACTTCTCACAGACGTAGCAATCGACCATGCCCTCGGCGGCGATGCGGCCGGCCTTCTTGGCGGCGGCGGCCAGGCCCTTCTCGCGCAGGAAGTCGATCGCCTTGTCCATATCGCCGTCGCAGCTGACGAGCGCCTTCTTGCAGTCCATCATGCCGGCGCCGGTGCGCTCGCGCAGTTCCTTGACCAGAGCAGCGGTAATATTAGCCATAGCTGTATCCTCCAGTTGTCTTGATTACTTCGCCTCGGCGACCTCGGCCTGCTCACCCTGCTTGCCCTCAAGCACGGCGTCGGCCATCTTGCCGGCGATCAGCTTGACGGCGCGGATGGCGTCGTCGTTGCCCGGGATCACGTAGTCGATCTCGTCCGGATCGCAGTTGGTGTCCACGATGGCGACGACCGGGATGCCCAGCGCGCGCGCCTCGGTGACGGCGATGTGCTCCTTGCGCGGATCCACCACGAACAGGCAGCCCGGCAGGTTCTTCATCTCGCGGATGCCGCCCAGGTTCTCAGTGAGCTTTTCGCGCTCGGCGATGAGCTTGATGACTTCCTTCTTGGGCAGAACCTCGAAGTCGCCGCGCTCCTCCATCGCGTCGATGGCGTTCAGGCGGGCGATACGGGTCTTGATGGTGCGGAAGTTGGTCAGCATGCCGCCCAGCCAGCGGTTGTTGACATAGAACATGTTGCAGCGCTTGGCCTCGGACTCAATGGACTCCTGCGCCTGCTTCTTGGTGCCGACGAACAGGACGCTCTTGCCCTCCATCGCGACGCTGCGCACGAACGCATACGCCTCATCGATCTTGCGGACGGTCTTCTGCAGGTCGATGATGTAGATGCCGTTGCGCTCCGTGAAGATGTACGGGGCCATTTTGGGGTTCCAGCGGCGGGTCTGGTGACCGAAGTGGACACCGGCCTCAAGCAACTGCTTCATAGAGATGACTGCCATAGTGATTTCCTCCTTTTTCTGTAAACCCTCCCTGCACCCTCCGATTGCGCGGACCGGCAAGCCGGCAGGACGCACAAAAACAGGCGCAGGTGCGTTTTCCGTAAGATCATACCATATCCCAGATGAAATTGCAAGAGAAAAATGCAGGCTTTTCCGGGGAAAATCCGGGAAAGCCCGCGGGATTGCGCGAAGCTCAGCGCCCGTACTTCCGGCCCCGGAGCGCGCACAGCCCCGCGGCGCTCACGGCGATCATCACCGGTACCATGACAAAGACATAGCGGGCCTTTGCCTCAAAGAGCATGTTGAAGGCGATGATGCCGATGACGCTCAGCAGCATCGCAGCGGGCACAGGCGTTTCCTGCTCCGCGCGCAGGCGCCGCAAGCCGAACGCCCCGAACGGACACAGCGTCAGCAGCAGCAGCCAGACCGCCTGCTCCAGCGCATGCAGCGCCGGATAGCGCGTTCCGTCCGGATAGACGACGGAGCGCACCTCCGGTGTGAGCCGTTCATCCTTGACGGGCAGATCGTTGCGCGCGAAGTCGATGCCCCAGGCAAATCCGCCGTCGGCGAAATTGACCAGCGCCTTGCGCAGCAGATGCTCCGCCATACCCGGAACGCCGTATTCCTTCACCCTCGCCCACGCGGTGCGCAGGCACCAGGCCGTGCGCTCCTTTGCCGGAACAGCGAGCACCGCGTCCTGATCCGGTGTGTAAAATGCGCCGTCATGCTCCTCGTTGAAGCCCATGTTGAGGTAGTGCGCAAACCCCAGCGCCCCATCCTTATCGAGCGCAATGCCCAACCTGCGCTCGACCAGCCACTGCGACGGCGCGTATACGAGCACAAATGACACTGCCAGCAGTGCCAGAAACGCCGCGCTCCGCTTCGCCCTGCGCACAATCAACGTGGCCAGTTCGCACAGGCCGATGGCGATGAGCGGAATGCTCGCCTGCGGCTTGACCATGAACGCCAGTGCGCCCAGCGCACCCAGCAGCAGCGCCGAAGGCAGTCTGCCTTTCAACCGCTCATACAGCCAGAGCAGCAGCACCGGGAAGATCAACGCCGAGCTGTCCGAATACGGCACCAAGAACCATGGCGACAGTCCGATCAGCACCGCATACGCAATCAGGGCCACCAGCGCAGCCTGAGCGGCGGTCACGCCGTCAGAAAACGCCTCCGCCACCCTGCGCGTCAGTGACCACAGCAGCAGGCCGCACACCGTGTTCATCGCGCACTGCACCAGGATGAGCAGCAGCAGCCCGCGCTCCTCGCCCAGCTCCATACCCAGGCACATTGGCAGACGCAGCAGACTGCCGTAGATCCCCACGAGCGCCAGGTTGTTCGGGCAACGCGAAAAATAGCTCACGGAAATCGCATCCGGCATGTCGTAAGCGAACGCCCGCGCGCCCTCCAGCACATACCGTGCATCCCAGACGGAGAAGAAGTAGGCGTGATAGGTGATGAACACCTGCGCGGCAAGCAGCAGCGCGGACAGCGTCAGCGGCAGCCGCCAGCCAAGCCCCGCGATTCCCTTGCGCAGGCGCCAGACGGGCACCAGCAGCAGCGCAAAGGCTGCCGCAGCCATCAGCAGGAGGAGCGGATTGCTCAACGGGAACTCGCCCGTATAGCCCTTCAGGTAGAACGACGTCGTTCCATAGGCAAACAGCACGACCGCTGCCACCAGCGCGGTCATCGCGCAGCAGAGCCATGCCGTCGCAGCATGCAGGCGTCTCATGCGCAGCCCTCCCCTTTTCCCGTATCCTGCCCGAGCAGCGCGCACGCCGCCAGCAGGATGAACACCGGCGCCATGCAGAAGATGTAGCGTCCGCCCGACTCGAAGAGCGTGCTGAACGCCGCGAAGCCCAGCGCGGAAACGAGCAGCACGTTCAGCCCGTCCGCGGACGCGTACCGCCTGAGACGCCGTTGCCGCCGGACCACGCCGCCCGCAAACGGGCAGAGCATCAGCACCGCCAGCCACAGCCCCTGCTGGATCACAGAGAGCAGCGGGTTATACGGCCCGTCCTCCCAGAAGATGCTGCGCAGAAGTGGCGATGCGGTGTCGTTCTTGGGGGCGGAATGCTCATGCCCGTTGATGCCCCAGGCAAACGTGCCGTCCGAGAAGTTGACCAGGCACTTGCGCTGCACATGGACAAGCAGCCGCCACGGCCCCATCTCTGCGATCCGCTCCCGGATTCCCTCAATATAGAGCGCCTGACGCTCCGCAAAGGTCGGCGCGTCCTCCAGGGAAACGTAGTCTTCGGCGTTGTAGCCGCCGTTCATGTTCTCGCCCAGGCCCATGTACAGATAGTGCAGCATGCTCACGCGGCCCTCGGAGTGGGCGTTCAGGCCGCTCGCATCGCAGATCATCCCGCGCACGGGACCGTACATCACCATGAACGCGCAGAGCACCGCGCCGAAGCGCAGCAGGGACGCGCGGTTCCTGCGGGCCGCCGAAAAGAGCCAGCCCAGCGCCTCGCAGAAGAGGATCGCGCACAGCACCATCGTGCTCTGCGGCTTGATCATCATGCCCAGCCCGCCGACGGCTCCCGCCAGCGCCGCAAAGGCAATCCGTCCGCTCCAGCCTTCGCACTCCCGGCTGCGCAGGTCGAAATACGCCGTCAGCGCCGGAATCGCCAGCACGACCGGGTCGGAATACGGCACGGTCATCCAGCCGGAGAGCGCGATCAGCCCCGTATATCCCGCCAGCACCGCATACGCTGCGCTGCGCCTGCCCGTCAGCCTTGCTGCGAGCACCATGTACACCGTCCCCGCGAGCGCGCCGGCGACGCACTGCAGCGCCATCAGCAGGGCGACAAAGCGCTCCATGCCCGGCTCCGCGCCCGTGCGCATCCACAGCTTCAGGATCGAGGAAAACAGCGCCGCGACGGGAATATTGTTGGGATATGCCTCGAAATATTCGTAATAGACATACTGCGTTTCGCCGCGCGCCAGAGAGAACGCCGATTGCAGCACCCAGTACATGTCTCCACTTTGCAGCGAATAGATGTTATAGCCGACGAACAGCTGCAGCACCAGCAGCCCGGAAAACGCCAGCGCCAGGTGAACCGGCGACAGCCGAACGTCGTCCCGCAGCGGGCGCACGCGCTGCCTGCGCCTGATCAGAAGGACAATCGCCGCCAACACCGCAAAGACGATCGCTCCCAGCGGCAGCATGTCCAGCAGGAAGCCATCCTTGTATCCCTTGTTGATAAACCCCGTCGAATCATAGAAGAAGACCACCACCACCACGATGCACAGCATCACCGCGCCAAAGCAGAGCGCAATCAGCGCATCCATCCGACGCTCGCCTGCGTCACAGGTTGGGTCTGTCAAAAGCTCTTTTCTTTCCCGCATACTGTCCGCTCCACTGCCGCGCAGTTGTTCAGTCGACCGCCGCATCCTCCGCGCGCGGCGTGCTCTTCTTTCTTCTCATAGTCAGTCCCTTTGCGACGACCGCCTGGAGCGTCACCACCGCCAGCACGATCATCACGGGGACCATGACGTAGATGTAGCGTGCACGCGCCTCAAAGAGCATGTTGAAGCAGACGATGCCCACCACGCTGAGCATCATCGCGCACAGCACGTCTCCATCGGTCATCCTGCGCCGGACCAGCACGCCCGCTGCGCACAGCATCAGCACCAGCAGCCAGGCTCCCTGCTGGATCGTATGGAGGATGGGGTAGTAGCGTCCGTCCTCGTAGACCATCTCCCGCAGCAGCGGCGAAATCACCGGATGCTTTTCCGCTGTCGGGTGCTTGATGTTCATCAGGCCCTTCCAGGTGAAGCTGCCATCCGAGAAGTTGACCAGACACTTCTTGACCGCGTGCTCCGCCAGACCGTTCACGCCATACGCCTCTATTCTGTCCTTGGCCAACTGCAGCTCATAGGCATCGCGCTCAGCATTGGTCGGGTAGGTCATCAGCTCCGCCTCGCGCCCATCCCACTGGCCGCTCCGCTCCGGATTGAGGCCCATGCTGAAATAGTGCACCAGCCCCAGCCGCTTTTCAGGGTCCAGCTCCACATCCACCGTGCTGACGATCATCGCTTTGACCGGTCCCGCCATCACTGCTGCGCACACCACCAGCGAAAGCACATAGGTCAGCGCCCTCCTCCGGGTGTTCCGGGAAAGGATTCTGACGCCCTCGCACAGCAGGATGGCGATCGCCGGGATCATCGCCTGCGGCTTGATCAGGTAGGCCAGACCGCCCAGCAGCCCGATAGCGACCGCCTCCGCGATGCCGTGGCGGCCATTCCGCCGCGCATAGATTGCAATCATCAGGATCGGCAGCCCCAGCACGGTGCTGTCCGAATACGGCATCAGGTACCACGGGGAGCAGCCGATCAACACAAAATAGAGCAGCCACGCGCCCAACGCACAGAGGTTCGGCGCTTTCCCGTTTTCCTGCAGCAGGTCGCGCGTGAGCTTCCAGATCAATGCGCCAACGCAGACGTTGATGACGCTCTGCATCAGAATCAGCATGACCATGAACCGCTCGATGCCCGGCTCGCTGTGCGTAATCGCGCGAACGGCGCGCAGGATGGAGCCATAGAACACCGTCAAAACGAGGTTGTTCGGGCAACGCGAAAAGTAATCCTGCGAGAAATACTCAAACTCACCGCTCGCGTACGCCATGGCGGACTCCACCACCGTGAGCATGTCCCACACGGAGGTAAAGTGCGTGTGATAGCAGATGAACGCCTGCAGCAGAAAGGTGAGCACGGACAGCACGGCAACAAGCCGCCAGCCCGCACAGGCCAGTGCCTTCTCGATTCGCGCGCAGCCCGCCCTTCTGATCGTCCAGACGCTGAGCCCGCACAGACCGATGCCCAGCAGTGCCAGCGTCTCGTTGCTCAGCAGATAGCCACCCGTATCCGCCTTGAGATAATAGTCCTCAAACCGGTAGACAAAGATGACGATGAACGTCACAGTCAGCATCAGCAGCGCGTAGACGCCGAAGACAAGTTTTCTCCAGTCCTCCCCCGCAGTTGTCTGCTTTTTCATCGGTATTCCACTCCCGTCTTTCTCCTGTTGATTATCTGCCCCTGTGCCGCCGGAGCGCACAGGACTGCGCCAGCAGGCTGAGCGTCACCACCGCCAGCACGATCATCACGGGGACCATGACAAATACATACCGTGCACCTGCTTCAAAAAGCATATTAAAGCAGATGATACCGACTGTACTGAGCATCATCACGCTCAGTCCGTCTCCTCCGTCGCCGATCATCCTGCGGTAAACCAGCACCCCTGATGCACAAAGGATCAGCACCAGCAGCCACGCGCCCTGCTGGAGCGTATGGAGAACCGGGAAATACTCCCCTTCTCCAAAGAAGATATTGCGGATCAGCGGAGTCAGTACGGGATCCTTTTCCTCCGCAAGACTGCGGAATGTCTTTGTTCTCGCGCTGAAACTGCCATCCGAGAAATTGGCCAGGCACTTTTTGACCGAATGCCTTGCAAGTCCGGTGATGCCGAACGCCTGAATGCGGTCAAGTGCAAGCTGCAGCTCATAGGCATTGCGTTCCTCATTGGTTTCAAATTCCATCAGCTCGTCATCGCGTCCCTCCCACATGCCCGTACGCTCTTCGTTGAGCCCCATGCGGAAGTAATGGACCAGGCCCAATTTGTGATTCTGATTGAGCTCCACATCAATGCTGTCGACGATCATGCCCTTCACCGGACCCACTACCACAGCAGCGCCCACCAGCAGCATGCAGAGATAGGCCAGCGGCCTTTTCCATCTTCTCTCACGGACAGCCTTGGCACCCTCGTTCAATGCGATGGCAATGACCGGAATCATCGTCTGCGGCTTCAGATTGAATGCAAGCCCGCCCAGCAGGCCGAGAGCAAGCCCCTCCGGAACCCCATGGCAGCTCCCCTTGCGCATATAGATCAGAATGGACAGCACAGGAATCCACAGTGCCGTGCTGTCTGAATAGGGAATCAGGAACCATGGCGAACACCCCAGCAGGACAAAATACAGCAGCCAGGCAGCCAGTGCCCCCATGTACGGCGTTCTTCCCCGCTCGCGCAGCAGGTCCCGCGTAAGCCGCCAAATCATCACACCGACGCTCACACTGATCACGCTCTGCATGATGATCAGCAGAACCATGAAGCGTTCAAGCCCCGGTTCCGTATGTGTGAGCGCCATGACAGCCCTCAGGATATACCCGTACAGCGCCATCAGCGTGATGTTGTTCTGGCAGCGGGAAAAGTATTCTGTAAAAAAATACTCATATTCTCCGCGCGCGAAGGCATAGGCCGAGTCAATCACGCTCTGCGCATCCCAGCGCGTTGTGTAATGTGCGTGATAGCACACCATGACCTGCATCACGAGCGTGAGCACGGACAGCACAGCGACAAGCCGCCAGCCCGCGCGGGCAAAGACGCGCTCCACGCGCGCCGTGCCGGCCTTCCTCACGCTCCAGACGCCAAGCCCGCACAGACCGATGCCCAGCAGGGCCAGCGCCTCGTTGCTCAGCAGATAGCCGCCCATATCCTCCTTCATATAGAAATCGACAAACCTGTAGGCAAAGACGACAATGAGTGTCACCGTCAGCATCAGCAGCGCGTAGACGCCGAAGACGAACCCGCGCCAAGCATCCCTTTTCACCTGTATCTCCCTCTCCGCCGTTCCCCCGGCCGTGTGCTTTTCAGCCTGTTATCCTTTGTATTATCCCTGTTTTGGCCCACTCTGTCAAGGCACGCGCAGAAAATGCGCCGGCCGATGTAGAATTGAATACCAGATCTTCGAGTTTTTCGGTTGACATCCTCCCAAAAAACGCATATAATAAAAGGAGAACATGTTCGGGCTTCTCGCCCGATGGAAGAATATCTGGAGGCATGGACATGAAGATTCTGGTTGACAGCTGCTGCGATCTGTCCAACGAGCTGCGTGCGCGCACGCAGGCGGCCGTCGCGCCGCTGACCATCACCATCGACGGGGAGGACTATGTGGATGACGGCACCGTCGACATTCCGTCCTACCTGGCCAAAATGAGCGCCTCGAAGAAGACGCCCCGCTCCGCCTGCCCCTCGCCCGACACCTATGCCGGGGACATCGGGCGCGCACAGGACGCCTGCTTCGTGGTGACGCTCTCCAGCAAGCTCTCCGGCTCGCACAACGCCGCGGCCCTGGGCGCCAATCTGGCGAAGGAATCCTGCCCGGACAAGCCCGTCCACGTCTTTGACAGCGAGAGCGCCAGCGCGGGCGAGACGTACCTGGCGCTGATGCTGCACGACCTCATCGACGCGGGCCGCTCCTTCGAGGAGATCGTCTCCGCCGTGGAGGACAAGATCCGCTCGATGCACACGATGTTCGTGCTCGACACGCTGGATAATCTCGTCAAGAACGGGCGACTGAACAAGGCCATCGCGCTCATCGCCGGGGTGCTCTCCATCCGCCTGCTGCTCAGCGATGACGGCTCGGGCGACATCAAGCTGCTGGGCAAGGCGCGCGGCATCAAGGGCGCGCTCGCCCAGATGGTGGACACCTGCCGCAAGCACACGGAGGGGCTGGCCGCCGGCTCCCAGCGCCTGGTGCTCTCCTACTGCAACTGCCTGGAGCGGGCCAACCAGGTCGCCGCGATGATCCGGGAAAAGTGCCCGGCCATCGGCGAGATCGTCCTGACCCCGACCTCCGCCCTCTCCTCCATGTACGCGGGCGATGGCGGCATTGTGATTGCCTACTGATCTTTGCAAAAAACCTTCGGGCGGCGGAAGTCACGCTTCCGCCGCCCGTTTTACTGTGCCTTGAAATCCGCTGTTACCGCTTGATGTCGTAGTTCATGTTCATCAGGTTGCGGATGCTGCTCACATCGTCGGTGATGTTCGCGTCGCCGTGGATCGTGTGCTTGATGACGCTCGAGGCCACCGCAAAGTTGATCATGTCCATCGGCTTGTAGTCGTTCATCATCGCGTAGATGAGGCCGCTGGCGAAGGCGTCGCCGCCGCCCACGCGGTCGAGAATCGTGAAAGTGAACAGCTTGCTCTCAAACGTGTGCCCCTCGTACCACATGTATGCCTTGAGGCTGTTCTCGCTGCCGGAGTGGGCATAGCGCACATGGCGCGCGATGCAGCGCAGGTTCGGATAGCGCTCCACAAACGCCTGGAAGATCTCGTCCTGCTGCTCATAGCTCGGCTGCAGCGGCACGCCGTCCTTCCAGTCGCCCTTGCTGTGGTCGTTTTCGTCCTTCCACAGGTGGTACGGCTCGATGCCCAGCAGAATATCGACGTATGGCAGGCACTCGGTGCAGAAGTCGCGCGCCTCCTCCCAGGTCCACAGCTTGCTGCGGAAGTTGCCGTCGAAGCTGACCGTGAGGCCCTTCTCCTTCGCCACGCGCAGCATGTCCATGACCAGCTGGCGGCAGTTCGGGCCGAGCGCCGGGGTGATGCCGCTCAGGTGCAGCCAGTCAAAGCCCTCCAGCAGCGCGCCCAGGTCGTAGTTCGAGAAGTCATACTCCGTCAGTGCGCTGTGCTTGCGGTCATAGATGACCTTGCTCGGGCGGATGCCGTAGCCCGTCTCCAGATAGTAGGTGCCCAGCCGGTGGGAGGGCGTCTCCTCCGGGGTGGAGAGGATCATCGGCGTGCAGTGGACGTCGTTGGAGCGGAGCATGCGCACCGCGCTCTTGCCCAGGCTGTTGTTGGGCACGACGGAGAAGAACGTGCTGTCCACGCCCAGGTTCGCCAGCGCCAGCGCGATGTTCGCCTCGCTGCCGCCGTAGCTGGCCTCGAAGCTCGACGCCATGCGGATCTTCTCATAGTTGGGCGGCGTCAGGCGGAGCATGATCTCGCCCATCGTGATGAACTTCTTTCCCTCGTTGTTGCCCTGAAGCAGCGGATTCGAATGGATCATCTCAGGTACCCTTCCTTCCGTCGTTCGCGCAGCGCACTCGCCGGCCGCGCCGTTTTTTCTTATCCCCAGTATACCATGGAAAGCGGCCTGCGGCAATGACAAGCCGCGAAAAAAGCGTTGATTTCCCCGGAACCGTGTGCTATGATAGGTGCGCATGCAACGGGGCAGGCGAGGAGACATCTTCGTCTGCCCCGCTCATTTTCAAAGCACAGCCCCGGGTTCTCATCCCGGGACGGGGAGGAACGATGAATACAGCAGAGCTGCTTGTCAAGTGCCTGGAAAACGAGGGCGTTTCGGTCATCTTCGGCATTCCGGGCGAGGAAAACCTGGCGATGATGAACGCGCTGGCGCGCTCGTCCATCCGCTTCATCACCGTGCGCCACGAGCAGGGCGCCGCGTTCATGGCCGATGTCTACGGCCGGCTGACCGGCCACGCGGGCGTGTGTCTGGCGACGCTCGGCCCCGGCGCGACCAACCTGATCACCGGCGTCGCCGACGCCAACTCCGACGGCGCGCCGCTGGTGTGCATCACCGGGCAGGTTTCCACCGACAAGATCCACCTGACCGCGCACCAGTACCTCGACCTCACGAAGATGTTCGAGCCGGTCACCAAGCGCACCAAGCTCGTCATGCGCCCGGACTCCGTCTCCGAGATCACGCGCCTCGCATTCAAATACGCCGAGGGCGAGGGCAAGCCCGGCGCCACGCACATCGACCTGCCCGTGGACGTCTCCCTGCAGGAGGTGCCCGAGGGCGAGCGCCCCATCCACCGCGGTGAGCCCAACTGCGAGATTGCCTCGCTCGAGCACATCGAGATCGCGGCGGGCATGATCTTCCGCGCGCAAAATCCCGTCATCCTCGTGGGCAGCGACGCCGTGCGCGCCAACGCCAGCGAGGCGCTGACCGAGATGGCGGAGACGCTGCGCATCCCGGTCGTCAACACCATGATGGCCAAGGGCATGATCCCCTATACCAGCCGCTATTCTCTCTGGACGGTCGGCATCCCGCAGAAGGACTACGCCAACCGCGTGCTCGAGGGCGCGGACCTGATCATCTGCGTGGGCTACGACATCGTCGAGTACGCGCCCCAGCGCATCAATCCGACGGGCAAAACGCCGATTCTGCACATCAACACGACGCCTGCGCACATCAACAAGTATTACCAGACGGCCTGCGAGGTCGTGGGCGACATCAGCGACTCGCTGCACCGCATCATGCTGCGCACGCACCGCCACGCCGAACCGACGCACGCGCTGGCCATTCGTGACAAGCTCGTCGCGGAGCACGAGAGCTACGCGTCGGACGACGCCTTCCCGATGAAGCCGCAGCGCATCCTCATCGACGTGCGCCGCGCCATGCGTCCGGGCGACATCCTGCTCTCCGACGTGGGCGCGCACAAGATGTGGATCGCCCGGCACTACAACTGCTATCGGCCCAAGACCTGCCTCATCTCCAACGGCTTTGCGACGATGGGCTTCTCCCTGCCCGGCGCGCTGGCCGCCAAGCTGATCAACCCGGACAAGCGCGTGCTGGTCGTCACGGGCGACGGCGGTTTCCTGATGAACAGCCAGGAGCTCGAAACCGCCGTGCGCGAGCATCTGCCGTTCGTGGTGCTGGTGTTTGTGGACAACGGCTACGGTCTCATCAAGTGGAAAGGCATGGACCGCTTCGGCGAGACGCACTGCTGCGACTTCACCAACCCGGACTTCGTGCGCTACGCCGAGGCGATGCACTGCAGAGGCTACCGGATCACGAGCGCGGACGCGCTGCTGCCGACGCTCGAGGAGGCATTCGCGCAGGACGTCCCGGCGATCGTCGAGTGCCCGGTGGATTACAGCGAGAACACGAAGCTGACCGAGCATCTCAAGGACGTGTACGAGCACCTGAGCTTCTGATCCAACGAAAAACCGCCGGCCTCTTTCTCGGGGCCGGCGGTTTTTTGTCTTTCTTTATGCGTATATTACCACAAAATGCGCCAAAATTCAAGTCTTTCCCTTTCTCCCCGGAGGGTGTATAACTCCTGTACACATTCCGGGGAGGTGCTTTCCATGGACGGTTTTCTCATGACCCGCGATCCCGGCAGCCTGCTCGCCCTGAACGGGGAGACGGCGGCCTATGGGCTGTCCCTCACCCCCGCGCAGGCGGCGGAGCTGGCGCTCTGCCAGCAGCGCGCGCTGACGGATACCGGCCGCGTCGAGTTCGGCGAGGGCGCGGCGGCACAGCTCATCCTCGCGCTGCGCGCCTCGCCGTATGTCGATCGGGCGACCTGGGCCGACACGCTGGCCGAGATGACGGTGCTGTTCTACGCGCTAAAGAGCGAGACGCACGATGCGCTCAGCGACGGCGAGCTGATCGACGCGATGGTCCGCGTGTTTGACGGGCGGGCGCACGGCGCGGTGCAGGTGCTCGCCGACATGACCGAAAGCGACTGGCTGCATGAGGTTTATGGCCACGGAGACGACGGGGAGAATGCCGATGACAAAGACGACGATTGACGCGCTGACGACGATGCCCGCCGGGCAGGACGAAGCGCCGGAGCTTTCCCGCGCGCAGGAGAACCTGCTTGCGCTGCTGCGGGCGCAGGCGCTGCGCTACACGCAGGGCGAGAGCACAAGCCTGCCCCGCGAGACGATGGAGGAGCTGCTCACCTCGCTGTGCTATACGCTTTCCATTGACCCGACGAAGGGGCCCTGCGCCCTGTTTCCGCTGGCCGAGGGCGACCCGCACGAGCGCTACGCCGAAGCCCTTGCGCAGCTGCGGCGCAAGGCGGACTGCGCGCGGGCGCTCGCCGGACAGCTCTGCCTGAGCGCGCCGCCGCTCGACTGCATCGCCCTGCGGGACACGCTGCGCAGCATCGTCGAGGGCCTGAATGGCTATGACCCGCGCTTCTTCGCGCACCGCGTGCCGGGCAGCATCGACTACCAGCTGCTGCGGCCCGTGCCGGAGCGCCTGCAGGGCGTCGATTACATCCTCGCCTACCTCACGCGGCTCTGCGCGGAGCTGCGGTTTCTCTCCCGCCTGCCGCTGCACCGTGTGCTTGCACTGCTCGATGGCTTCTCGCCGGAGTGGCGGGAGCTGGTCGCCAACCTGTATGCGCCCGTCGCGGCGAACGCGCTGGGGCTGGCGCTGCTGGGCGGCGACCCGCGCCGCCTGCACATCGGGGACGCGCAGCGCGCGGTGCTGCTCAATCTGCTGGGCAACTGTTCCGTCGCCATCATCGAGGAGCGGCTCTTTGCCGCAGCCCGGACGGTCTGCCGCGCGCTCGATCTGCGCGAGGAGGACGACACGACGCTGCTTCTCTCCCTCGCGCTCGACCTCGCCCCGCGCGTGCACGCCGCATGCGCTGCGGGCGACCTGTCGTGCGTGTTCGTGTCCTTCGGGCTGCCGAAGAAGCGCGGGTGAATCATACAGGCATGCACAAGAAAACAGGAGGATCGGCGCAACGCCAGTTTACATCATGCTCGACGGATTGACCTGGCAGATGCAGGCGCAGCGCTCCAGCGGCGTGCGCGCGATCTCGCTCATCTTGCCGACGGCCTCCTGGCAGATGGGCTGATCGACGATCTTGAGCGTCACCTGCCAGCGGCTCTTGCCGCGGATCATCTTCACCGGGCAGGCCATCACCCGCAGCGCGATCACGTATTTTTTGAGGTATGTCCTGCGCTCAAAGAACGCCTCCATCTGCCGCATGGCCGCCTCGGCCGCCGCCTGCGCGTCCTCCGCGCGGTCCGCCTCGTAGAGCAGCCGCGCCAGCAGCGTATACGGCGGATAGAGCGCCCGCCTGCGGCGCATCATCTCCTCCTCGTAGAAGGCGCGGTAGTCCTGCCGGCTCGCCGCCTCGATCGCGTAGTTCTCCGGGTCGTACGTCTGCAAAAACACCTCGCCCGGGTGCTCCGCGCGGCCCGCGCGCCCGGCCACCTGCGTGAGCAGCTGGAAGGTGCGCTCGGCGGAACGGTAGTCGGGGAGCTTCAGCATCGCGTCGGCAGCGATGATGCCGACCATCGTCACCTCCGGGAAGTCGAGGCCCTTGGCGATCATCTGCGTGCCCACCAGCACACGCGCCTCCCCGCTGCGAAAGCGCGCAAGCAGCTGCGCGTGCGCATCCTTGGTGCGCGTGGTGTCGTTGTCCATGCGCAGCACGGGGACGTCCGGAAAGAACTTGCGGACCTCCTCCTCCACGCGCTGCGTGCCCACGCCGAAGTACTTGATGTACGGACTGCCGCACTCCGGGCATGTGCGCGGCACGGGCATCTCCTGCCCGCAGTAGTGGCAGCGCAGCACGTTTTCCGCGCTGTGGTAGGTCATGGAGACGTCACACTGGCTACATGTGACGGTGTAGCCGCAGCTGCGGCAGGAGACGAACGTCGAATACCCGCGCCGGTTGACGAACAGGATCGCCTGATGTCCCTCGTCAAGGCAGCGCGTCAGGCCCGTGAGCAGCGCACCGGAGAAGACGGAGCGGTTGCCCGCCCTCAGCTCCTCGCGCATATCCACGACGTGCACCTGCGGCAGCGGACGGTTGGCGACGCGCCGGGGCATCTCCAGCAGCGTGAGGTCGCCGCGCCCGGCCATGGCGAACGAGCGCATGCTCGGCGTCGCGCTGGCCAGCAGCAGCGCCGCGCCCTCGTCCTCGCAGCGCCAGCGGGCGATCTCGCGGGCATCGTAGCGCGGCGTGCTGTCGGCGATGTAGCTCTGCTCGTGCTCCTCGTCGATGATGATGAGGCCGACGTGCTCCAGCGGCGCAAAGATCGCCGAGCGCGCGCCGATGACCACGCGCACGTCGCCCCGGCGGATGCGCCGCCACTCGTCGTAGCGCTCGCCCGGGGACAGGCGCGAGTGCAGCACGGCGGCGTCCTCGCCAAAGCGCGAGCGGAACCACATGACCATCTGCGGCGTCAGCGCGATCTCCGGGACGAGCACGATGGCCGTGCGTCCGAGCTGCGCGCAGCGGCGCACCGCGCGGATGAATACCTCTGTCTTGCCGCTGCCGGTGACGCCGTAGAGCAAAAACGCGCCCTTCCCCGCCTCCACCGCCGGCAGCAGCGCGGAGAGCACCTGCTCCTGCTGCGCGGTGAGCGTCGGGTCCTGTCCGGCCAGGCGCTCCATCGCGCCATAGGGGCTGCGCAGCGCCTCGCGCTCCTCGATGCGCGCAAAGCCCATCTTGCACAGCGCCATGAGCGGCTGGCGGCACTCGCCCAGTTTCTGGCGCAGTGCCTCGACGGGCGTCTCGTCCGATTCGCTCTCCAGCAGCGCGGCGAGCACCTGCGCACGCTTCGGCGCGCGGGCCTGCGAGGCGACCAGCTGCGCGCCGATCGTCCTGTCGCAGGTGAGCACGACAACCTCGCGCGTCTTGTTGCGGATGCGTTCGCCGCGCATCTGCGCCGGGAACATGAGCCGCAGCGCCTGCGCCAGCGTGCAGAAGGAGCTTTCCTTGATCCGCATCGCCAGGCGAAGCAGGCCGGGCAGCACCGCCGGGTAATCCTCCAGCACATCCGTCACGTCGCGCACGCGCCCGGGCGGCAGGTCGCACGCATCGGCCATGGCGACAACCACGCCCTCCACGCGCCTGACGCGCCCGAACGGCACGTGCACGCGCATGCCGGGACACAGCTTCATCCCCTCCGGCACGCGATAGGTGAACACGCGATCGACGTCCTCGTGCGCAATGTCCACGATCACCTGACAAAACGCCATGCTTTTCCCTCCCGGCAACACTCTTCCCCCTATTATAGCGGCAACGCGGCCGCGTTTCAAGCCTTGCCAGACGGCGTGCGCTGTGGTACGCTGGGGACAGACAGGAGGTGCCGCCCATGCAGGTCAGCCGGATGTTTGAAATGCTCTACATCCTCCTTGAAAACGAGCGGATGAGCGCGCCGGCGCTGGCAAAGCGCCTGGAGGTCTCCGTGCGCACGGTCTACCGCGACGCGCAGGCGCTCGCCGAGGCGGGCATCCCCATCTACGCGGAGCGCGGGCGCGAGGGCGGGCTGAGCATCCTGCCCGGGCACAGGCTCAGCCGGGCGCTGCTGAGCGAAAGCGACCGGCAGGGCATCCTCGCATCCCTGCGGGCGATGGAGCAGTCCGGGGCGGGCGAGGCCGAAACGCTGCGCCGGATGACGGCGTTTCTGGGCACGAGCGCGCCCGACTGGGTGCAGATCGACCTGACGGACTGGAGCGGGCGGCAGGACGCGCTGCTCGCGACGCTCAAGGAGGCGATTCTCTCGCAAAGCGTGCTGGCGTTTGATTACTACGGCGAATCGGGTGCGGCGACGGAGCGGCGCGTCTGTCCGCAGCGGCTGTGGTTCAAGGGACGCACCTGGTACCTGCTGGCCTACTGCCTGACGAAAAACGCCATGCGCACCTTCAAACTCACGCGCATCAAGCGCGTGCAGCTCGTCCCCGGATCGTTCCCGCCGGAGGCCCTCGCGGCGATGGAAGCCCCGCTGCGGAACGAGGAGGCCGCATCCGTCCCGCGTATCCCCGTCGTGCTCGCCATCGACGCGCGCATGGCCTACCGGGTCTACGACGACTTTGACGAGTCCGAGATCACCGTGCAGGACGACGGCAGCTTCCTCGTGCATACGTCGTTCCCGCCCGGCGCGTGGATTCTCTCGTTCATCCTGGGCTACGGCGACGCGGCGCAGGTGCTGGAGCCGGAGGCTCTGCGAAGTAAGGTGTGCGCCGCGCTGCAAAAAATGATCGCATTATACGAAAAAACCTGACACACTGCTGTCAGGTTTGAGATGCTATCATGGGGACACAACAAAACAAGGAGGCAAACGCCATGAACACGACCTTTGATCCCGCGACCACGCCCGTCTGCCAGAGCTGCGGCATGCCGCTGACCCAGCCTGACCAGCTCGGCAGGCACGCCGACGGCACGCCCAACCCGGAGTACTGCGTCTACTGCTGCCCGGAGGGTGAGGAAAAGATGACCGGCACGCTCGAGGAGATGATCGACTTCTGCGTGCCCGTCGAGGTGAAGCTGGGGCTTTTCCCGGACGAGCCGTCCGCCCGCGCGGCGCTCAGCGCCTATTTGCCGACGCTCAGGCGGTGGAAGAAGTAATCTTCATAAGCCAAAGATGCTTGATGCAGCGCGAAGCGAAGAAGGGGTCAAGGGGCGAAGTCCCTTGCGGGGTTCAGGGAGCCGAAGCCTGCCGCCGCCAGCGGCGGATGAAGGCAGGCGTAGCGCTGGAAATCGCAAGGAGCGACCTTAGGGCGCGACTATGCGAGTTTCCCGGACTCGCGCCCCTGAGCAGGTTTGGGCGGCAGCCCAAAAACCTCTGAGAAAGCATAGTCTCAGAGCAGACCGCGAAGCGGTCTACGATTGAGACGGGTTTTTTTCTCAAAGCTGGCATTCAGGATTATCATGCAATCCCGCCCCTCCGGACAACCGGCACGCTGCCGGCTTCCCCGGAGGGGCGCTTTGTCATGGCTAAAGCTCGACGCGCTGTCCGTTGATGCGCAGCGTATCCTCATCCTCCCAGACGACCTCCATGTCCACCCAGTCGCGCCAATCGCCCTTGTACACGCGCCGTGGCGCTCTGCCGAACGTGCCAAAGCCCACATCCAGCCCGCCGCGAAGCCTCTCGACCTCCACCAGCGTGGAGCCGCCCAGCGCGCCCTCATCCACGTCCCAGACGACGGCGACGCGGCTCCCGTCGGGGGATTCCGCCTCGAGAACCACGCTGCGCTGCGCCATCGGGAACACCAGCGCCAGCAGCACCCCCAGCACCATCCCGGAGCACAGAAAGAGCACCGGCACGGCGAGCCACCGGAGCCACCGGCTTCCCCTTCCGTGAAGGAGCAGCACCGCAGCAAACAGCATATCCAAAAGCAGCGGAAGCAGGATCCTCCACGTCAGGCTGTCTGCGGAGCACACGGCGACATAGCTCATCGCCGCCGTCAGCACCAGCATCGGCAGAGCATGCCCCGCGTCCCTCGCGAACGCATCCCGGCTGAGCAGCGCGACGAGCAGCAGCCCCGCAACCAGCCACGCCGTCGCCGCCGGGAAGCGCAGCCGGAACGCCTGACCCGTCATCTGCCCCAGCTCCCAGCAGATCGCCGTCAGCGCGCAAACGCACAGCGCCGCCTGCATCGCCCGCTTTCCGATGGACTTCATGCTATCTCCCCTTTTCCAGAATCCCCATCGCCAGCTCCCTCGCCCGCCTGACCGCCGTGGGCAGCGGCAGCGCGGCCAGCTCCTCCCGCGTCACCCAGCGCCCGTCCGGCACCGGCGCGCAGGCGTCCGCCAGCAGCAGGTGGATGTCCATCTCCCAGATGATGTGCGTGAACACGTGACGCGCATGGCCCAGCGACGCGTCGTAGGCCGTGCGCACGCCCAGCGCCTCCATATGCGCGCACAGCGCGGCGGGGTCGGTTCCATCCGGCATGTCCGGGAAGACGTACAGCCCGCCCAGCAGCTTCTCGTTCCTGCGCACGATCAGCACGCGCCCGTCGCACATGCACAGCAGCACGGCGCGATGCTCCACGCGCTGCGCCTTCTTTTTGGGCTTGACCGGCAGCTCCTGCGCGATCCCCTGCAAAAAGCCCTTGCAGCTCTCGCGCACCGGACACAGCAGGCACTTCGGGCTGCGCGGCGTGCACATCGTCGCGCCCATCTCCATCATCGCGTTGGCGAACGCACCCGGACGATCGCGCGGCACCAGCTCCTGCGCCCGCGCCGCGATGGCCCGGCGCACGGCGGGTGTGCCGACCGTGTCCGTCACCGCGTCGTAGCGACAGAGCACGCGCTCCACGTTGCCGTCCACCGCCGCAGCAGGGATGCCGAAGGCAATCGACGCGATGGCCCCGGCCGTGTAATCGCCGATGCCCGGCAGAGCGCGCAGCCTTTCGACGTCCGCGGGCAGCTCGCCGCCATACTGCGAGACGATGATCTGCGCCGCCTTTTGCAGCGAGCGGGCGCGGCTGTAATAGCCCAGCCCCTCCCAGCTCTTGAGCAGCTCCTCCTGCGGCGCATCCGCCAGCGAGCGCACCGTCGGATAGCGGGAAAGAAACCGCTCATAATAGGAAATGACCGTCTCCGCGCGCGTCTGCTGGAGCATGATCTCCGAAATCCAGATGCGATAGGCGTCCTTCGTGTGCCGCCAGGGCAGGTCCCGGTGCCCCCGGTCATACCAGTCGAGCACTGACCGCGTAAAGTTTTGCGTATCCATATCGTCCTCCAAGGCCCCCATTGTACCATGAAAACGCCTTTTTGACCACCGGTCCGGGGCAATTCAAAGAATTTTTGAGAAATTTCGAGTGACAGATCGTCCAGATGCATTATTTTCCAAATTTCCGTAAATACTTTGAAATGCGGAAAAATCTATTCGTTTTTCCGTCTTGCCACTTTTGCGCTTCTCGCGTATATTATATCTTGCTTTAGCACTCATCCCAATAGAGTGCTAACAACCACCGTTTACAAACTCGAAGGAGGTCTGTTACATGAATCTGAAGCCCCTGTTTGACCGCGTCGTCATCAAGGATGCGGAAATGGAAGAAACCACCAAGGGCGGCCTGATCCTCACGTCCAGCGCAAAGGAGAAGCCCCAGTACGCGTATGTCGTGTCCGTCGGCCCCGGCGGCGTGGTGGACGGCAAGGACGTCACCATGCAGGTGAAGGAAGGCCAGAAGGTCGTCTATTCGAAGTACGCCGGCACCGAGATCAAGCTCGACGGCGAGGAGTACAAGATCATCCGCCAGAACGACATTCTCGCGGTCATCGAGTAAGGCGCACACAGAACTGATTGGAGGAATTGAAAATGGCGAAGCAGATTATTTTCGGCGAGGAAGCCCGCCGTTCCCTGGAGCGCGGCATCAACGCGCTGGCCGATACCGTCAAGATCACCCTGGGCCCGAAGGGCCGCAACGTCGTGCTCGACAAGAAGTTCGGCGCGCCGCTCATCACCAACGACGGTGTGACGATCGCCAAGGAGATCGAGCTCGAGGACCCGTATGAGAACATGGGCGCGCAGCTGGTGAAGGAGGTCGCCACCAAGACCAACGATGTCGCCGGCGATGGCACCACCACCGCCACCCTGCTGGCTCAGGCGATGATCCGCGAGGGCCTGCGCAACCTGGCTGCGGGCGCGAATCCGATGATCCTGCGCAGCGGCATCGAGGCTGCGACCAACGCTGCCGTCGAGGGCCTCAAGGAGCTGAGCGTTCCGGTCAACGACAACCAGGCGATCGAGAACGTCGCGGCGAACTCCGCTGCGGACGCCACCATCGGCAAGCTCGTCGCCGAGGCGATGGACAAGGTCGGCAAGGACGGCGTCATCACCGTCGAGGAGAGCAAGACCATGCAGACCA
>CAMENN010000030.1 GCA_945928315.1 uncultured Clostridia bacterium | reverse complement strand
GTCGCCGTGCACAGCAGCGCGCTCATCGGCTGCTGCAGGTCGGTCGGGAAGCCGGGATACACCTGCGTCTTGAAGGTGACGGCCCGGTGCGCGCCCAGCGAGCGCACGCGGATGGAGTCGTCGCGCTCGTCCACCTTGGCGCCCATCTCCAGCAGCTTGGCGGTCAGCGCCTCCATGTGGGTGGGGATGCAGCCGGTGATGGTCACATCGCCATGGGTTGCGGCGGCGGCGATCATCAGCGTGCCGGTTTCGATCTGGTCCGGGATGACGGCGTAGGGACGGCGGGAGGCGAGCGCCTGCGTGCCGCGGATGCGGATGACGTCCGTGCCCGCGCCCTTGACGCGGCAGCCCAGCGAGCCGAGAAAGTTCGCCAGATCGACGATGTGCGGCTCCTTCGCCGCGTTGTAGATCGTGGTCGTGCCCTGCGCGCGGGAGGCGGCGAGCATCACGTTGATCGTGCCGCCGACGGTTGCCATGTCGAGGAACACGTCCCCGCCGGTCAGCGGCTCCGCCTGCGCGACGACCATGCCGCGCTCGGTTTCCACCTTCGCACCCAGCGCGCGCATGCCCTTGATGTGCTGGTCGATGGGGCGGCGGCCGATGTCGCAGCCGCCGGGCAGCGGCACCTGCGCGCGCCCGAAGCGCGCCAGCAGCGCGCCGATATAATAGGAAGAGGCCCGCATCCGGCGGCACAGGTCCAGCGGCACGTCGGTGCGGGAGATCGTGCTCGCGTCCACCTGCATGATGCCGTGCTCGGGGTCCCAGTCCACGCGCGCGCCCAGATAGCGCAGCGTTTCGATGGAGACGTGGACGTCCTCGATGTCCGGGAGGTTCTCGATCACGCAGGGCGTGCTGCTCAGGATGGCGGCCGGGATGATGGCCACGGAGGTGTTCTTGCCGCCGCTGACGCGCACGACGCCCTCCAGGCGCTCCCCGCCGACGATGAGCATTCTCTCTTCCTGAGCCATGCGTCTCCTCCTCCTGCTGTGACGGCCGCGCGCGAATATGCGCGGGCTGATTCATATATTATACACAGCATGCCGCCATTTGGCAAGCCGGGGCCCCGGATTTCATGAATTTGGGACCGCATCGCGGGAAAAAGGAAAAACGAGGGAAAAGTTTTCATTTCCGGGATGATTTCCCCGCGCAGGTTCGTTTTTATGGTATAATCGGAGGGAAACGCAGTTTCCCGCCGGGGACCTCTCCGGCGAAACCGCCTGCCGGAAGGAGGAGCGCGCGTGTCGAACGCCTGGTATCAGGTCCTCTCCAAGCTATTCGGGTATCTGGCGGCCGCCGCCGCCGTGGCCGTCGTGCTGCTGGCGCTGCGCAGTTATGTGGGCGAGCGCCGGCGCTATCGCCGCGTGCGCAAGGGGCTGCCGGGCAGCGGCGCGGCGGGCGTGCTGCGCGTGCTCTCGGCGGGCTCGCGCCGCCTGCCGCCGGGCGAGGAGCTGCCCGTGCCCTATGAGGGAACGCTCGGCTCCGCGCACAGCTGCGACGTGTGCATCCCGCAGCGGCGGGTGCATATGCGCTCCGCGTTCTTCTGGATGGAGCGCGACGGACTGCACATGGTCGCCCTGCACAGGGACGGCTTCTTTGTGGACGACGTGCCGGTGGAGCCGGGCGACGAGGCGATTCTCGAGGATGGCGCGGTGCTGACGGTGGGGGAGCTGCGGCTGGTGCTGCGCCTGCGTGGCGCGCTCAGCGCGATGGAGCCGTCCGTCGGGCCGTATGTGACGACCGCCCGAAGGAGCCGCGCGCAGCAGGGCCGCGGCGACGGACTGGGCGCGCCGGGCCGCGGCGAGATGCGACGCGAGAAGAAGCTCGAGCAGAAGCAGAGGAAGCAGGCGCGCAGGCAGCAGGACGAAGAGGAAGACGAAAAGCCCCGCGCGAGGAAGGGACGGTGAGCCGATGGCCCGCAGGCAGCAGGTGTATACAGCGCGCGTGAAGCGGGCCGACGACGGCGCGCAGGACGCGAAGATCAAAAAGAAGCGCACGGGCGAGTCGGAGGACGGCGCGCTCCCGGCGAAGACACGTCCCCGGCGCGAGGCCGCGGCCCCGGAGAAGGACGCGGCGGTCCGGCGGGCATCGAAGACGGCAGCGGCCCGGCTCGAGGCGGATGACGCCCCAAAGAAGCGCACGGCGGGGAAGCCCGTGACGAAGGCGGCCAAAAGCGCGCCGCGGCGCAGGCAGAGCGACAGCCCCGCCGCGCGCAGGCGCGCGAAGGAAAAGGCGCGCGTGAGCGCCATGGGCCGGGACCGCAAGCGGCAGCTTGCCCGCGGCGGCGGCTTTGCCGTGTGGCTCATCGCGCTGCTGACGGCGGCGTTCGACGTGCTGGGGCTGCTGCTGTGCGCGGTGCGCACGCAGGGTGTAATCGACACGCAGGCACTGGTCATGCTCGCGGTGATGGCGCCGCTGGCGCTGCTGACGGCGACGGTGCTGCCGCGCATCGCGCCGGTCGATCCGCTGCTCATGGCGCTGACGAACTTCCTGTGCGGCGTGAGCGTGGTCATCCTCTATACGGTGTCCCCGGAGCGGGGCATCCGGCAGATGGTCTTCTACGTCGCCGGGCTGGCGGTGCTGCTGGCGGCGGCGTGGTTTGTCTCCCGCGTGCGCCGGTGGCACGGCTTCACGCTGCTGGCGATGGTGCTGGGCATTGGCGCGCTGGTGCTGCCGCTGGCCTTCGGCGAGTGGAACTACGGCGCGAAGAACTGGGTCTCCCTGCCGGTGATCGGCTCCTTCCAGCCCAGCGAGCTGGTCAAGCTCGCGCTCGTGATGGCGATGGCCTACTACTTCAGCGCGCACCGCACCGTCTGGCAGATGATGCCGGCGCTGGTGTTTGCGGCGGCGTGCCTGGTGCTGCTGATGCTCCAGCACGACCTGGGCACGGCGCTCATCTACTACCTGACGACGCTGGCACTGTTCTACGTCGCCTGCGGCAACCTGCCGCTGACGGCGGTGGGGCTGGGCGGCGGCGTGGCCGCGGCGGTGCTGGGCTACAGGATGTTCGCGCACGTCAAGGTGCGCGTGGCGATGTGGCAAAACCCCTGGAGCGACGCGCTGGACAAGGGCTACCAGATCATCCAGGCGCTGCTGGCGATCGGCTCGGGCGGGCTGTTCGGCGTGGGCCTGGGGCAGGGCACGCCGGAGAAGATCCCGGCCTATTACAACGACTTCATCTTCGCCGTGGTCTGCGAGCAGCTGGGCATCGTGTTTGGCATCTGCGTGATTGCGGTGTATGTGCTCATCCTGCTGCGCGGGATGGAGGTGAGCATGCGCGCGCGCCGCTCGTTTGACATGCTGCTGGGCTGCGGCGTGGTGGCGCTGCTGGGCGTACAGACGTTCATGATCGTGGCGGGCGTGATCAAGATGATCCCGCTGACGGGCGTGACAATGCCGTTTCTGAGCTACGGCGGCTCCTCGCTGCTCTCGTGCATGGCGATGATGGGGATGCTCTGCGGCATCAGCGGGCGCGTGCGGGAGGAGACGGAGGAGGACATTCTCTCGGTGAAGGGATGAAAAGCGGCGAAGATAGAGCCCGCTTCTATTCAGATTGACCCAAGGGGGGTGATGGTATCAAGGTCATCAAACGGCGCATGCGCGTGCTGCTCACGCTGCTTCTGTGCCTGTTCGCGGCGATGGTGGCGTATTTCTGCTATTCCGTGTACTTCTACGGCGGGCGCTGGGTCTCCAACGTGCATAACCCGCGCATCGCCGACGGCAAGCAGAAGGTGATCATGGGGACCGTCACCGACCGCGACGGCACCGTGCTCGCCTATACGGACGCCGTGGGCGAGCGGCGCTACAACGGCAATCGGGAGACGCGCATGGCCGTCTCCCAGGTCATCGGCGACGACGGCGGCAAGGTCTCCACCGGCGTGGATACCTTCCACGCGCAGTACCTGCTGGGCTTCAAGTCGAGCGTGCTTGAGCGCCTCTCCGACGCCCTCACCGGCACGCCCCAGCGCGGCGACGACGTGCAGCTGACCATTTCTGAGCGGCTCTCGCGCTACATCAGCGCGCAGTTCCCGGCGGGCAAGCGCGGCGCGGTCGTCGTGCTCAACTACAAGACCAATGAAATCCTTGCGATGGTCTCCATGCCGCAGTTCGATCCCACGGACATGGACGGCGCGCTCTCCGACGAGGAGGCCGGCGCGCTCATCAACCGCGCGACGCAGGGCCTCTATCCGCCCGGCTCCACGTTCAAGATCGTGACGCTCGCCTCCGCGCTGACCAACCTGCCGGATCTGGAGGATTTTTCCTTCGACTGCACCGGCTACTACGCCGTGGGCAGCTACTCCGTCACCGAAAAGAGCGCGCACGGCACGCAGACGCTCTCCCAGGCGTTCCGCAATTCCTGCAATACGACGTTCGCCGCGCTCTCGCAGGACCTCGGCTATCAGATGCTGGGGCAGACCGCCGAGGCGCTGGGCTTCAATGAGAACTTCCTGTTCAAGGACCTGATCGTCTACAATTCGAGCTATCCCATCGACGACCTAAGTGCCGACGACCTCGCCTGGTCCTCCATCGGACAGGGCCGCGTGCTGGCGACGCCCATGCACATGGCGCTCATCGCCTCCGCCATCGCGGGCGGCGGGGTGATGAACGAGCCGCGGCTGCTGAGGTCCATCACCACGGCGCAGGGCAGCGAGCGTGCGCTCCCGCAGGCCGCTGCGCCCCGGCGCGTGCTCTCCGAGAGCGTCGCCGCGCGCATCGAAAAGGAGATGATCGGCGTGGTGAAGTCCGGCACGGGCACCCGCGCCGCGCTGCCTAACGGCTATACCGTCGCGGGCAAGACCGGCTCCGCCGAGGCCAGCGACGATAAGAGCATCGAGTCCCATGCCTGGTTCGTGGGCTACATCACCAATGACAACGCGCCTTACGCCATCTGCGTGCTGGTGGAACACGGCGGCTCGGGTGGCGGCGTGGCCGCCCCGCTGGCCAGAAAGACGCTGGAAAAGGCCATCAATCTGGGCCTGTGACGCTGCACGATACTTTGAGGGATCGCCCCGGACGGGCGAAGGAGGATTTGTATGCGGAAACGGATTGTCTTTGTGTGTGTGCTGCTGGTGATGACGCTGTGCGCCGCCTGCGCGCTGGGCGCGGGCGTGACGCTGCGGGTGTTCACGCCGTTTGCGGACATGGATGCCGCCGCGCAGAGCTACATGGACATGATCACGGCGTGGGAGGAGGAGACCGGCAACGTCGTGGAGGACTACTCGGGCCTGATGGACGACGCGTGGATGGAGACGATGCTCTCCATGGTGCGCGCCGGGGCGGCCGACGTCGTCGTGCTGCCGATGGGCACGGGCCTTTCGCAGGAGGAGCTGGTGACGGTCGATGAGCTGCTCGCCGTCACGGACAACCTCGGTGTGCGCCGCTTTGACGCCCTGACGGAGGAGGACGGCAGCGTGCTGCTCTCTCCGCTGCGCGTGAACTGGGAGGCGCTCTACGTCAACACCGACGTGCTGGAGGCTAGCGGTCTGTCCGTGCCGGGCACGTACGAGGAGCTGCTGGCCGTGTGCAGCGCGCTTGCCGGCAAGGGCGTGACGCCCATCGCGAACGCGCTGTGCGAGTGGGCGGAGATCGTGCTCGACTGCGCGGCGCTGGCCAGCACCCCGGCGGAGCAGTTCGGCACGCAGGCGTCGCTGGACGGCGCACGGCAGATGGTCGCGGCGCTCTGCGCCGTCGGCGCGTTTGGAAAGGACGCGTTCAACGCGACGGATGCGGACACGGCTGCGGCGTTCCTGGCTGGCGAGGCGGCCATGCGCATCGACGGCGCCGCGCTGGCACAGGAGGTGCCCGGCGAGCGGCGCGACAGCGTGATCGTCATCCCGATGCCCCGGCCGGCGGGCCAGACGCAGCAGGTGCTCGCGGGCACGGTCAGCTGCGGCATCGCCATCACCCGCGCCTGCTGGCAGGACGACGCGCGCTGCGACGCGGCCGTCACGCTGGTGCGCGCGCTGCTGGGCGGGGAGAACTACCGCAGCCTGGCCGTCGGCGTGGACGGAAAGCTGGGCGAGAGCATCGTGACGATGCTCAGCGGGGCGACCGGCTGCGCGGGCATCCTCTACGATGCCGTGGAGACGGACTTCGACGCCTGGCAGGAGAGCGTGATCTCGTCGCTGATGACGAAGTGACCGACTGAATCCGCGGGCTGGGCGGCTGAGCCGCCCCGCTGAGCGATGCCCGCACACCAAAGAGGTTGAATATGAAGCATTCCCCCACAAACGCCGCACAGCGATTCATGCGCTTCTGCGGCGCGGCCGCGATCATTCTGCTGCTGACGATCCTCACGCCGCTGGCCGTCAGCGCCCTCGGGCTCACCGTCTTCGAGAGCATCTACGGCACCTATGAGGAGTCCATCACCTTCCTGCACGACGCCGTGCTGCCCAATGCCGCGCTGACGCTCCTCGTGCTCGCCGCGCTGCTGGGGTGCCAGGTGCTGCTCACGCGCTTTACCCGCGTGCATCTCGACCGCATCTGCTGCGCCGTCTGGCTGGCGGCCGCGCTGTTCTGGGTCGTGGGCATCGGGCTGCAGCAGGAGGTCGACTGCAAGGACGTCGTGGACGCCGCGCAGCTCTTTGCCCGCGGCAACTACCGGCCGATGCGCGACCCCTATTTCAGCGCATATCCGTATCAGCTCGCGGTCTGTCTCTTTCTGGAGGCCATCCTGCGGCTGATCCCCGGCGTGGACGTCAACCTGTTCATGCAGGTGCTCAACGTGCTGCTGAGCACCTGCACCATGGGCCTGCTCGCCGCGCTGGCCGCCGAGGTCTTCGGCGATGCGCGCGCGCGGCGCTGCACGCAGGTGATGATCCTGGCGTTTGTGCCGTTTCTGCTGTTCAATACCTACGTCTACGGCACCGTGCCCATGCTGTTTCTCGTCTCGCTGGGGCTGCTGTGCTTCGTGCGCTATGTGCGCACGCGCCGCATGGGTTTCGCCGTCGTCTATGCGCTGGCGATGGGCGCGGCCTATGCCGCCAAGCAGAACGCGCTCATTCCGATCCTCGCCGTGCTCATATGCGCCGTGCTCGACGCGATTCAAACGCGCGACGGGAAGCTCGTGCTCTGTGCGGTGCTCGCGCTCGCGCTGGGCGCGGGGCTGAGCCGATTTGCCGTCTGGCAGTATGAGGTGCGCAGCGGCATGCAGCTCGGCGCGCCCATCAGCGCGCTGGCCCGGCTGGTCATGGGCTTTCAGGAGTCGCAGACCTGCGCGGGCTGGTTCAACGGCTATACCGCGCCGTTCATCGACCTGTCCGTGACCGCCGAGATGCAGAAGGAGATCGCCGGCTCGGACCTGTCCGTGCGGCTCGCCGAGTTTGCCGCCGACCCGGGCATGGCGCTCGCGTTCTTCAGGGACAAGTATCTGAGCCAGTGGCTGGAGCCGGGCTACAGCACGCTGTGGTATGGCTTCCGCTGCGACTGGCTGGGGCGCTTCAATGGCCTGGCCGCGCTGCTCTACCGCGAGGACAGCCCCGTGCGCCCGATCGCCGAGGGCTACATGAACCTCTACCAGCAGGCGATGTACGCGATGGCGGTCGTCGGCGCGGCGGCGAGCCTCAGGCGGCGCGGCGACGTGACCGCGCTCGTGCTGCCGGTGACGGTCATCGGCGGGTTCCTGTTCCACATGCTCTTTGAGGCGAAGAGCCAGTATATCTTCGTGTACGCGGTCTATCTGATGCCGCTGGCGGGGTACGGGCTGAGCGTGACGGGCGCATGGCTGGGCAGGATGCTTCATGCGATTCGCAGGAAAAACGGGCGATAAGCGCGCAAGCAGTTTTTCATACTATTCTCAGATAAAAATGGGCTATAAGCGCGAAGCGAAGAAGGGGTCTGGGGACCCGGGAAACTCGCATAGTCGCGCCGTAAACGGCACTCCTTGCGATTTCCGACGCTCCGCCTGCCTGTTTCCCGCACCGCGGGCGGCAGGCTCCGGTCCCAGGCGGGGTCTTAGGGGCGAGGCCCCTAACGTTCCCCAAATCGCGAAGCGATCAAAGAAAAGTAGTCAGGGAGCGAAGCGTTACCTGACGGTCGGTAAACGAACAGCTCGGTTCTATATGAAATTAGTATCTGTTTGCATCCTTCTGAAAAAGCAAAACACAACAACACCTGACAGAGGAGTTCGCCGCAGGAAGAGCGGCTCTCCTTTGTCAGGTGTTGTTTTTCCCTGTATGATCAGCATTTCCTGCTTCGGGAGAAGCGACTGACGCTTTGAACGCCTGAACAGGCGGGATTCATGGCAGCTTCAGGCGCTCGGCTTCGCCGTCCCCCTGCAGTCCCTTATGGCCCGCCGTCAGGCTTCGGGCGACTGCGCGGACACAAAGCGCAGCGCAAAGACGCTTCCCTGCCCCGGTGCACTGGTCACCGTCAGCTCATAGCCGTGCCGGACGGCGATTTCGTGGGCAATCGCCAGCTCCAGCCCCGTCGATTCAAAGGCCTTGCCGCGGGCGTAGGGCACAAACAGGCTTTGCTGCAGCTCCGGCGCGATGCCCGGGCCCTCGTCCGCCACGCTGAGCGTGCAGGCGTGCACGTCGAGCGTGAGCGTAATGGTGCTGCCCTCCGGCGCATAGCGGACGGCGTTGTCGATGAGAATCATCAGCAGCTGGCGCAGGCGGTCGTAATCGCCCGTGACCGGGCACGGCTGCTCCGGCGGCGCGCAGACGACAGTCTGCCCTTTCCTGCCCGCGAGCACGCGCGCGCTCATCAGCACGTCGCCCAGCAGCTCGCCCATGTCCACAGACGCAAAATCCAGCTGAAAGCTCGTCGTCTGCAGCCGGGTGAGGTCGAGCAGCTCGCCGACGAGCTTCTGCATGCAGAGGATTTCGGAAAGCATCTGCCGGGCGGTCTGGCGCTGCGCGTCGGGCGCCGCAATGACCCCTTCCGCGAACGCCTCCAGCGAGCCGCGGATGATGCTGATGGGCGTCTTGAGCTCGTGCGAGATGCGGCGCAGAACTCCTGCTTTTCCAGCTCCGTGCGCTCGCGCTCCTGCCGCGCCTCCTCCAGCCGCTGCGCCAGCGCATCCATGGAGGCGGCCAGCTCGCCGATTTCGTCCCGCCGCGAAATGCCTGTGACGGCGGTGTAGTCGCCGCCGGCAAGCGTGTGCGCCGTCCGGTTCATGCGCTTGATGGGGCGCAGGAACGAGCGCGCGAAGATCACGCACACCGCGCACATGAGCGCCAGCGCGGCTGCCATGCTCAGCAGCAGCGCGGTCAGCTCCGGCCCCATGCTCACGCGCTCGTCAAGCGGCGAGGCCATCACGACGACGGCAAAGATGTCGCCGTGTGCATCGGTCATCGGCGCGGAGCCGCAGAGCATCGTTCTGCCGCCGATGCTGCCGGAGGAAAAGCCGTTCTGCCCGAGAAAGGCCTGGGCGGTCAGCGCTTCGAGTATCGCCGGGAGCCTTTCGCCGCGCAGGATGTTCGGCGCGTCGTTCTGATGGGTATAGATGGTGTGCTGCCCGTCCACCACCCAGATGTCGGCGTGGGTCAGCTCCTCGTAGAGCATCAGCGAGGAAAATGCGCCGCTGCCCGACATGCGCGCGTACAGCGTCTCCTCCTGCGACCGGTCGAGGCTGAGCGCCAGCTCCTTGGCGATGACGTAGGCGTCCCGCTGCAGGCTGCTCTCGAAGTGGCGCAGCAGCAGCGAGCGCGCGGACATCAGGAACAGCGCGAGGACCACCGCGGAAAAGCCGACCATCAGCAGCTCGATCATGCCGGTGAGCTGGGCGGTCAGCGAAAAACGCCTCTTCATGGCTTCTCTTCCACCTTGTAACCCAGGCCCCAGACGGTGGTCAGCGCCACATGCTCATGGGGGATTTCCTCGAGCTTGGCGCGCAGGCGGCGCACCTGCGTATCGACCGCGCGGTCGTTGAGCTCCACCGCATCCGTCCAGAGGCGGTCAAGCAGCTCCTCACGGGTGAAGACCTTGCCCGGCGTGCGCATCAGGATTTCCAGAAGGCCCTCCTCCTTTTTGGTCAGCTTGAGCTCTGCGCCGCAGAGGGTCGTGCGGTGCGCGAAGGGATCGAGCACCAGCTCGCCCACCTGCAGCACGCGCCTTTCCGGCTTGCCCGCCCGGCGCAGCAGCGCGCGGATGCGCACCATCAGCTCGCGCGGGGGAAACGGCTTGGTCACATAGTCGTCCGCGCCCGTGTTGAAGCCCTCGATGCAGTCGCGCTCCTCCGTGCGTGCGGTCAGCATCAGGATGGGCACGTCGCTGTGCGTCCGGATGGCGCGGCAGACCTCCATGCCGTCCATGCCGGGCATCATGACGTCCAGAACCACCGCGTCCACATGCTCTTTGCGCATCAGGCGCAGCGCCTCCTCGCCGCTGCCTGCCAGCAGGCAGGCATAGCCCTCCGCCTGTGCCACCTGTTGCAGCAGGGAGAGCATCGCGGGATGATCATCCACAAACAGTATCCGCTGCATGACGACCGCCTTTCCGGGAAACTGGCCCTTGTCTTTTCGACCGGTTTTCCCTTATAATACCCGTATTCGGATGACCTGTCAATGAGAGGGGGGATTCCTCTGCGCCGCCTGCTGCCTTTTCTGCTCCTGCTGCTGATGCTGCCCGCCGCGCGGGCGGATGCCCTGCCGGACGGGCATTTCCACGGCTACTATGCCGACGGCGGTAGCGTCCAGATCGAGCTTGACTTCACCGTGGAAAACGGACGGTTTGCCTCCGCCGCGTATGAAACGCTGGCCTACCGCGACGGGGACTACCTGAGCGCGACGGCGACGCAGACCCAACGCGCGATTGCCGCGCAGTTTGAGCAGCTGGCAAGCAGCCTGACCGGCGGCGGGGAGGAGCGCATCGAAGCGCTTTACCGGCCCGAGGCGCTGGCGGAGCCGGTGGACGCCGTGACCGGGGCAACGATCAAGAGCGGCAAGCTGGTGCACGCCATCTGGGACGGCTTTCTGCGCGCGGGAGAGGAGCTGCCCGTGCTCACGGGATTTGAGGCTGCCGCGCCGCTCGACGGCGCGTATCCCGACGGCACCTACCGCGGCTTTTCCTATGCGCAGGGACAGGAGCAGCTGGCCATCCAGTTCTCGCTGACGGACGGGGTCATCACCGCGCTGTCCTTTCGCCGCCTGAACTGGAACGGGCACAACTGCCTGAGCGACGATGCTTCGGCGCAGAACCCCGCGATCACCGCGTTTCTGGGCGCAGCAAATGATCTCGTTGGCAAGCCGGTCAGCCGGGCCGCCGCGCTGTGCGATTTCAGCGTGGACACGGCGAGCGGCGCGACGGTCAGCGCGCGGCCTTTGGCGCAGGCCATTGGCGATGCACTGGCCCACCGCCCCTTTCGCGACGTGCAGGATACCGTGCTGCCGGAGGATGCGCTGCCTGCGGACAAGGCCGGGACGGCGGAGGTGCGGCTGAACGGAGAGACGTGCTGCACTGTCCGCTATGTATTGAAGGAGGGGCGCTTTGCCTCGCTGCGGGCGGAAGGCATCGCCGGCGAGGACGTGGCGGAGCGGATGGACGCGCTGCTGGACACGCTGCTGGACACGCTGCTGGATGAGCCGCCCGAGGCGCTTGTGCGGCTGTATGCGCTGTATCCGGGCGACAGCCTGATGCTTGCGCTTAATCAGGCGCTGTGGACTGCGCTGAGCGAATAATCCATCGGAATAAGAGAAACGGGCAGGTCTTGAAAGGACGCTGCCCGTTCCCTGTTTTTGGGGATTACTTGCCGCTCTTCGCGTTCTCGATCGCCAGCCTGGCGACGTTCACATAGATCTCCGGGGAGCCGAAGGTCGCGCCGGACACCGCGTCCAGGAACGCCTTCTTGTCCTCCGCCTGCGCCGAGGCGAGCAGCTCCTCGCTCACGCCGCCCTGCGCAAGGATGTAGCTGTCCAGCAGCTGGATGCTCTCCGCCCACGCGGTCGTCGTGCCCGCCGGGCTGAAGTTCTTGGAGTAGCCCTCCATCTTGGTCAGCGCGCCGTAGAAGGAGGTCAGCGGGCCGTACACCGCCAGCTTGACGCCGTTCACCTCGTAGGCGACACTGTCGCCCTCCGCAGCGGTCTTCAGTACCGCGCCGGTCTCGGCAGCGGTCGCCATCGCGTTGCACCACCAGTCGGTGTTCTCCAGCAGATACGCCTGCAGGTCAGTGATTTCCGCGTTCTCGCCGATCTCGACGTAGAGGTTCTTGCCGGCGTCCCGGCACTCGAAGAGGCGGTTGTCGATTTTGAGGTACTTCCACGCGGCGTACTTGCCGTCCTCGCTGAGCACCTTGTCCGCCTCGGGAATGGCGTCGAGCTTGGCCAGCTCCTCCTCGGACGCCTTGGTGATGTTGTTGATGATGCGGCCCACGCTGCGGATGCCGTAGTACTCGTTGATGTCAAGGGCTACGAGCTTGCCGTCGGCATCGACGGTGGCGCTGGCAAACGCCACGTCGCCATGGGCGGCGAAGCCGGGCGTGCTGGCAAAGCCCTCCTCAGCCGGAGCGGCGCACGCGGCAAGAACCATCGCGGCGCACAGAATCACGGACAGGATCTTCTTCATGAAAACAGCCTCCTTTGCTTTTGTGCCGCCAGTATACCGGGAAGCTGTTACAAAAAGATGGCAAAATGGCCGGTCTGCGAAAATTGTTCGGGGGTTTTTCCGCCTGACACGCCATAATCAGGCCAACGGATTGCCAAAAACAGACAATCGAAGAAGGAGGAAAAGCGTATGAGCAAACGGCCTCGCGCCGCAATTTCCTGAAGGAAACGGCGGCTGGCACAACGGGGGCGCGGCGTCGACGCGGCTGGATAGCGTCAGTCTTGCGGAGGAGAAGGGCATCTGCACGCCCGGCACGTACAGCGCGACGGCCAACGGCATGGGCAAGGGGACCTTCTGCGACAAGGAAGTGCCGCAGACGAAGGTCACCGCCGTGATTGCCAGGAACAAGGCGGGCGAGTACATCCGCTTCAAGGCGCGCAGGGCCGTTGTCCTGGCGGGCGGCAGCGCCTCTTTTGATGCCCTTCGAACATGCGGAGGAAGGATGGCCCCAGGCGCATGCTTCTCCTGTTTTGCGATGGGCAAACCAAAGAACAATCAAACCGGAATCCCCTCGAATGGAGAGGATTCCGGTTCGGTCCGGATTCGCCTTTGTTCGTCCGGGACACGCAGCATCGCGGATGTGTCCGGAGGCAATCAGTCTGCGCGCCGTCTGCAAAACGTCAGTTAACAGCCCCGCCTGCCTGAGGCACTGTGCCAGCGCCTCGTTGGCGGCGTTGCTCGTCATCGTCGCGCCGGAGACGGCATCCGCCGCGCCGGTTCGCGCGATGATTTCCTCCATCGTCTTTGCCGCCTGTCCGCCGATGGACGGGGTTTCCTGCTCTGCTGTGATGATACAGGCGGCAATCGCTCCGTTTTCCACCGAGATGGTGACGGTCACGGGACCGCCGAAGCCGGTCGCGGTGCCCGTGAACTCCTGCGCGCTGGCTGTTGTAAGCAGCATAAGCGCCAACAGCGCGAGGGCAAGCCATTTGATTCTGTTCCTTCCTTTCCCCAATTTGTTGTCCTGATTCCCGCGGTGCTCTGTGCGCGGTATCGGCATCCTCCCTTCCGTTCATGAAGCATGCTTGATAATCTGTCAAAAGAGAACGCGCACAAAGCATATTTGTGAATCATGCTTCATATTGCTGCGAATGAACAGGCGCATGTGCGCCCGATTCTTCCCGTTCATTTGATGTTCTCGTTCACGCGCAACAGCAGCGAGCACAGCTGCCCGCACTCCGTTTTATTATGAAGTATGCTTCGTTTTATCGCGGACGGAGGGAAGCGTCAACCGGGACTTCACGGGATTTCTCTGCCTGCAATTCCTTTTGGACGCGGATGGCTGATGCCTTGCGTAAGGATGCCAAAGCGGCTCCGCCATGCGCCTGAGGGGCGTACAGCGGAGCTGCTTTGTGTGTGCTGCATTCGCCGGTCAATCCATCTCGGAGAACGCATCCTTGCCAAGTCCGCAGACCGGGCAGACCCGGGAATCCGGGATGTCCTCGAAGGCCGTACCGGGAGCAATTCCGCTGTCGGGATCGCCGGATCATGGATGCAGCCGCACGGGCACTCGTACTTCTTCATGACGCCGCCTCCTTTCAAGCGTGTGATTGCCCCTTCAGGCGGGAAAAGCGCGCCGCCTGCCGCGGATCACGTACGGCTCTATACCGCAAACAAGCGGATACAACAAGGACTTTCTCCACAGAAAGGCCTGTTTTCATCCCCGTTTTTGTGCGGTCAGTATGAATCTTCGCAAACGCATTGAACTTCCCGCGCATAGCTGATAGAATATCCGCAGATTCAGGAAAAACCAAGCATGAGGAGGAAGATGACCATGACCATTCGTCCCGGAATCGCTTATGTGGGTGTTGACGACCACGATCTCGACCTGTTCGAAGCGCAGTACGCCGTGCCCCATGGCATGTCCTATAATTCCTACGTCATTGCCGATGAGAAAACCGCCGTTCTGGATTCAGTGGAGGCGCGCTTTGGCGGCGCCTGGCTGGAAAACATTGCCCGCGTGCTGGGCAGCCGCCAGCCCGACTATCTCATCGTGCAGCACATGGAGCCGGATCACTCCGCCAACATCCGCCTGTTCATGGAGCGCTATCCGCAGGCGACTGTGGTGGCGTCCGCCAAGGCGCTCGCCATGATGAAGGGCTTCTATGGCGAAGGCTATGAGGGACGCAGCCTCACCGTCAAGGACGGGGACACGCTGCCGCTGGGCAGCCGCACGCTTCGCCTGATCGCCGCGCCGATGGTCCACTGGCCGGAGGTGATGATGACCTACGACGAGCGCGAGGGCGTGCTCTTCTCGGCGGACGCCTTCGGCAAATTCGGCGCGCTTGATTGCCCGGAGCCGTGGGAGAACGAGGCGCGCAGATATTACTTCGGCATCGTCGGGAAGTACGGCGTGCAGGTGCAGGGGGTGCTGCGCAAGCTCTCCGCTCTGACGCTCAACACGATTGCGCCGCTGCACGGCCCGGTGCTCACCGACGGTGTGGCGCGCGCGCTGGAGCTGTACGGCGTCTGGTCCTCCTACGCGCCGGAAAACGACGGCGTGGTCATCGCCTATGCCTCTGTATATGGCCATACCCGGGAGGCCGCCGCTCTGCTCGGGGAGCGCCTCACGGCGCAGGGCCTCAGCGTGCGCCTGTTCGACCTGGCCCGCTGCGACTGGGCGGAGGCCGTGGCGCAGGCGTTCGCCGGCCGCCGCCTCGTGCTCGCCGCGACGACGTACAACGCCGACGTCTTCCCGTGCATGCGCGCTTTCATCGGGCACCTGACGGCCCGCGGATACAGGAACCGCACCGTCGCGCTGATGGAGAACGGCAGCTGGGCTCCGCAGGCGGCCAAGGTCATGCAGACCCTGCTGGAGGGCTGCAAGGACATCACGCTCCTTGCGCCGGTTGTGCGCATCACGTCCGCGCTGGACGACACAAGCCGCGCGCAGCTGGAGCAGCTCGCCGGGGCGATTGCGCAAGGCTGAAGCGGAGCCCCCTCCATGCCCTGAGAGCCTGCACATGGTATCGCAAAATCCCCTGCTTTCCTGAGCGCCCTCATCGCAGCACAGGTGCTGACCGGGCGTTGCGGGAAAGCAGGGGATTTGTGTGTGATGGTGTGAACGTCGGGGACATCCGTTTGCCCGCCTGTCCTTCGGAGGGAGGGCGGCGTGACGGCAGAAGGGGAAAGGTCCCGGAGAATCAGGATATGCGCAGGTGAAAGCGAGTTACCGGCACAGCGGAAACAGCGCCACCGTCAGCATCAGGCACAGCAGCACCGACGCAAAGCAGCACAGAAACACCGCCTGCGCGATGTCGCCCGCGACCGGCGCGTGGGTGTCCGTCTCGTCGCCCGCAATGCCCAGGATGGAGAGCAGCAGCCCGCGCGGCTCGCTACCGTGCGCCCGCAGCGGATTGCGCCCGACGACGCAGGAGCACAGCAGCAACATGAAGCGCATCACCGCCCACGCCGGCCGGCAGATCAGCGCGACCGCGCGCCGGGCATGCGGCTCGCACTCGCACAGCGCGCGCAGGGCAAAGTAGATCCCGCCCAGCGCGCAGGACAGGCGAAGCGGCGTGCCCAGCGCCAGAATCAGCAGCGGCGCGCACAGGTCCGTGACGAACGCGGGCCCCAGCGACGCGCAGACGCTGCGCACGCGGGCCTCGTAGCCCTCGATGTCGCGGGAGAGCACGCCGCTGTCCAGCTCCTCCTTGGCGCGCGCGGCCTGCGGCAGCAGCGTCAGCGCGCTGAACAGCGGCGCTGTCACCACGGCTGCGGCGAGAGGATGCCAGAAGCCGGCCAGCTGGCATGCGCCGCCGAACAGCAGCAGAAACAGCCCGAGGATGAGCTGTCCGTCAAGGGGCTTGCTGCTTTGGGAGAGCAGGCGTTCAAACGCCGCATACAGGCGTTCGACGCCGCGGCCGAGTCCCTCCGCGGCGCGCGGCAGCGGCAGATACAGGCAGAAGGCCAGCGTCAGGGCGAGGGGGAGGGCGAGCATGCGCATGGGAAAGAACCTCCTTTGGGGAAGAATGGGGGCGCTTTGACGGCTATTCCGCAATGACCGGACCCGCGGTGTAATCCTGTCCGGCGGCGCGCAGGGCGGGGCTTTGGCAGCCGAGCGCCCAAAGGTCCTGCGCGCGGACGTCGAGCGCGAGCAGCGGGTCGTCAATCCCGGCGATGCGCGTGATGAGCGGCAGCGCGGTACGCCGCTTGATTTCCGAAAGCAGCGGCTGCGCGCTTTTGCGGAAGCCCAGCACGCGCGCACAGGTTGGGCGGTCGTAGGTCCGCGCAAAGTCCGCCGTCACGCCGAGCAGCGCGTTCGTCGCGATGCGCGAGAGCCGCGCGTAGGTGTAGCGCTTGGATTTGACGGCGAGGATCAGCTCATCCCGCGTGGCGGCGGTGCGGGCGGCGGCGAGAAAGCGGTTGTGCAGCCCCTCATCCATGCCCGCGATGGCGGCGAGCGCGTCCGCGTCCATCGTGCGCAGGCGGTAGAGCAGCGCCTGCGTCAGCGCCTCCTCGTCGTGGATAGCGCCCGAGCGCTCGGCTTCTTCGATCAGCTCCGGACACGGCACGGCGGCCAGCGCGTCGGAGAGGCGGCCCTGAGAGAGCGCCGCGCGCACGGCGGTCGCGCTGGAGAGCGGGACGAGCGCCTCGTCGTGATAGCCCGCGCCCTCGCGCGGTATTGGCACGGGCACGATGGCTCCGGGCAGTGCGGCGAGGTACTCGAGCGCCAGCGCGGCGTTCGGCTGTGCCAGCAGGGCGGACAGGCCGGGAATGCCGCCGGTCTGCTCCGCAGCCAGCGCGCGCGCCCGCGGATAGGGGAGGCCCTGATCGAGCCCGGCGCGCAGGGCGGCGGTGAAGGCGGGCGTTTCGTGCGCGAGGAGCTGTGATGCCCGGGCCAGAACCGGCAGCGCCGACGGCTCGCAGCCGAAGGACAGGTGCGTGACCACACCCAGCCCGGCCAGCAGCGAGACGCCGCCGCGCGCGAACTCGGGCGCGGGTGCGCAGGCAAAGCGCACGGGCAGCTCGAGGACGAGGTCTGCGCCGGAAAGGAGGGCCATGCGGGCGCGCAGGCGCTTGTCGTGGCGGGCGAAGACGCCGCGCTGGACGACGGGGCCGCTCATGGCGCAGACGATGAAGTCGGCGCCGGAGCGCTCGCGGGCCAGGGCGAGATGATGGGCGTGGCCCCGGTGGAAGGGGTTGTATTCGCAGATGACGCCGCAGACTTTCATAACGCTTACCTCAAAATCTCTTAAAACCGCGCGAAGCGATGAAGGGTCAAGGGGCTGGCCCCCTGCGGGGTCCGGGGCGGCGCCCCGGGCTAGGGGTTTGGGGGATGAAATCCCCCAACGTTTCCAAGCACAGCCCCAAAACCGTAGGCCGGAGCGGAGCCGAAGGCGACAATTACGGCCGCTCCAACGCCGCTTGAAGCCGCCTCGCGGCGCACAGACTTGCGGCAAACGCGCTAGCCCGGCTCATGCGCCCGTTGTCGGCGAACAGACTTCCGCCAGACGCGCCCGCCCGGCCCGTGCGCCCGTAGTCGGCGTGTGAGGCTGCGCCAACCATGCCCGATCACACGCGCCGCCCCGTCTCCTTCTCCAGCGTCTTTCGCGCTCGCCCGTCGCCCGTCCTGCCGCGGACATACGACCACTTGACATTTTTGGATAAAATCCCGCGCACTTCTTTTCAAACCGACAAAAATGCGCTATAATACATCATGTATCGCTTTGTTTACCTTGGGCTTATTCCCGATAGGCCTATTATAACACGTCAAGGAGGATTTACAAATGTCTGTCATTGACAAAATCAGAGCCAAAGCGGCTGCGGACGTCAAGCATGTGGTGCTGGCTGAGGGCAGCGAACCGCGTACCGTGCAGGCGGCTGCCGAAATTGTGAAGCTGGGCCTGGCGAAGATCACCCTCGTCGGCGCGAAGGCCGAGATCGAGGCGAAGGCTGCCGAGCTGGGCGTCGATCTGACCGGCGTGGCCATCGCTGATCCGGCGACGAGCGAGAAGACGGCCTCCTATGCCGAGGCGCTCTTCCATATCCGCGAGAAGAAGGGCATGACTCTCGAGAAGGCGACCGAGCTGTGCCAGAGAAACACGCTGTTCTTTGGCACGATGATGCTCAAGATGGGCGATGCCGACGCGATGGTCGCCGGCGCGATCAACACCACCGGCGACGTGCTGCGTCCGGCGCTGCAGATCATCAAGGGCGCCCCGGGCATCAAGACGGTGTCCTCCTGCTTCCTGATGGAGGTGCAGGACAAGAAGTACGGCGACGACGGCGTGCTGGTCTTCGGCGACTGCGCGGTCAACATCAACCCGACCGCCGAGCAGCTGGCCGACATCGCGATCGCGTCCGCGCAGACCGGCAAGGCGCTGGTCGGCCTGGAGCCGCGCGTGGCGATGCTCTCCTTCTCCACGAAGGGCTCTGCGAAGCACGAGCTGGTGGACAAGGTGTCCCAGGCGACGGCGCTGGTGCGCGAGCAGGCGCCGGAGCTGAATGTGGACGGCGAGATGCAGGCGGATGCCGCGCTGGTCGCCTCCGTGGGCAACCTGAAGTGCCCGGGCAGCCCGGTGGCCGGTCAGGCGAACGTGCTGGTCTTCCCGGACCTGCAGGCGGGCAACATCGGCTACAAGCTGGTGCAGCGTCTGGGTGATGCGAAGGCGGTCGGCCCGATCATTCAGGGCCTGGCGAAGCCGGTCAACGATCTGTCCCGCGGCTGCTCCGTGACGGACATTGTGGACGTCGTGGCCATCGCGGCCGTCAAAGCCCAGGCAGCGGGCTGAGGCGGGCTGTGCCCGCACCCACCTCGCTTCGCGCCTGTGAAACGCATCCTTCGCGCAGAGGGCGGGCTGAGCCCGCTTTCACCTCGCTTCGCGCCTGTGAAACGCATCCTTCGCGCAGAGGGCGCTCGGATGCCTGCCTTGCAGCGCTGAGGTGCTTTCAGCCACAGACCCGGATTCTTCGGGCGGAGGGCCCTCGAATCCTGGACTTCGGTGGTCAGGGCTACGAGGACGACGGACGAGGGTGACGGGTGAGGCGCATGCGGGCGAGGGACGCTGCGGCGGAGAAACGGCAGGGCAGACAGCGCGAGGCGCGCGATACCCCCGCACATGAATATTGCGACTACGGAGGTTATTCCAATGAAGATTCTGGTCATCAACGCTGGCTCTTCCTCCCTGAAGTTCCAGCTCATCGACATGGATGACGAGTCCGTCAAGGCGAAGGGCCTTGTCGAGCGCATCGGCATCGAGGGCACCCACTTCAAGCAGACCGTGACCGAGGGCAACAAGGTCATCGAGTTCACCCGCAACATGGCCGACCACACCGAGGCCATCTCCGCGGTTCTGGCGGCGCTGACCGACAAGGAGAACGGCGCCATCGCCTCCCTCGACGAGATCGGCGCGTGCGGCCACCGCGTGCTCCACGGCGGCGAGACCTTCAAGGCCTCCGCGCTCGTCACCGACGAGAGCATGAAGGAGATCGAGGCGCTTGTGCCGCTCGGACCGCTGCACCAGCGCCCGAACATCGCCGGCATCCGCGCCTGCCAGGAGGTCATGCCCGGCAAGCCGAACGTCGCCGTGTTCGACACCGCGTTCCATCAGACCATGCCGCCCAAGGCGTACCTCTACGGCGTGCCGTACGAGTACTACACCAACCTGAAGGTCCGCCGCTACGGCTTCCACGGCACCAGCCACCGCTTCATCGCGGGCGAGGTGCCCAAGTACCTCGGCAAGAAGCCGGAGGACTGCAAGTTCATCATCTGCCATCTGGGCAACGGCTCCTCCCTGAGCGCGATCGTCGGCGGCAAGGTCGTCGATACCTCCATGGGCCTCACGCCGCTGGAGGGCATCCTGATGGGCACCCGCTCCGGCGACGTCGATCCGGCGGTCCTCGAGTACATCATGGACAACACCGGCATGGACATCCACGAGATGCTCAACACGCTCAACAAGAAGTCCGGCTTCGCGGGCTTGTCCTGCTCCAGCGACATGCGCGACGTGAAGGCCGCGGCGGCCAAGGGCGACGCGCAGGCGAAGGCCGCGCTCGAGGTCTGGACCTACCGCCTGCAGAAGTACATCGGCGCGTACAACGTCGCCGTCGGCGGCGCGGACGCGATCGTCTTCACCGCGGGCATCGGCGAGAACGATGTGGACGCCTGCGCGGACGTGATCAGCGGCCTCGGCTTCATGGGCGTCAAGATCGACCCGGCGAAGAACAAGCGCGGCGTGGCCGGCATCATCAGCACGGACGACTCCACCATCAAGGTGCTGCGCATCCCGACCAACGAGGAGCTGCCCATCGCGCGCGATACGCTGGAAATTGTGTCCAAGCTGTAATATTTACGCTTGACAAGCGGGGCGAAACTGCGTATAATATGGAACGGTCAACTCTGAGGTGAGGTTTTATATGAAGCTGGATATCACCCGCGGAATCCAGAAGAAGGGCGTCGATGTCCCGTTTGATCTGGTGGATTCCTGGGGGGAGGATCGCTGGAACGGCGATACCATCGCGTATGTCCGTCCGGTTGCCTTTTCCGGCACGTACATGCTTGCCGATGATACCGTCCTGGTGCGCGGAACGGCCCGCGCAAGGATTCAGTCCCCCTGCGCCCGGTGCCTGAAGCCTGCCTTCACGGATGTGGAGGCCGAGGTGGACGAGGCCTTCCGCCGCGACAACGGCGAGGAGCCGCAGGCTGCGGACGACGATCAGTATACCTATTCGGGCCATGTGCTCGAGCTGGACGAGGCAGTGCGCACCGCACTGCTGCTGGAGCTGCCCTCGCGCATCCTCTGCAAGGAGGACTGCAGGGGCCTCTGCGACCAGTGCGGCGCTGACCTGAACATAAATGAGTGTTCGTGCCAGAAGGATCTGACCCACAGAAATCCTTTTTCGGCATTAGCATCTTTGCTGAATGAGGATGAGGAGGTGTAAACAATGGCTCTTCCGAAGGGAAAAATCTCGAAGTCCCGCGGCCGCATGCGCCGTGCGAACTGGAAGCTGTCCGCGCCCGGCATCGTCAAGTGCCCGCGCTGCCAGCAGATGAAGCTCGCCCATCGTATCTGCAAGCATTGCGGCTACTATGACGGCCGGCAGGTCATCAACATGGAAGCGGAGACCGCTTCTGAGAAGTAATTGCGCTTCGATTCGCCCGATCCCTTTGGGGGGTCGGGCGTTTTGTTATGCGATTTCTCTTGACAAACCCCGCCCGCCGCAGTACGCTTTTGCCATCTTCAAACGGGGAGGAACGGGTCATGGAACGCATCATCGCGGGAAAGACCGCCGCGCAGTGGCAGGCGGAATACCCGATCATCACACGGCTCATGCGCGGGGAGGAGACGCTCTGGCCAAATCCGAAGCGCCGGCCCATCGAGCAGGCGCGTGCGGCGTGCCCGCTGACGATGGCGGACATCGAGGACGCGGCGGCGCGGCTTGCGCGCTTTGCGCCATACTTCTGCGAGGCGTTTCCGGAGACGCGCGCCACGGGCGGACTGCTGGAATCGCCGCTCGTGGAGATCCCGCGGATGAAGGCGCGGCTCAACGCGGCGCTGCCCGGACGGCTGATGATCAAGCTTGACAGCCGGTTGCCCGTCTCCGGCTCCATCAAGGCGCGCGGCGGCATCTATGAGGTGCTGAAAACCGCCGAGGACATCGCGGCTGCGCACGGCATGCTCCCGCCCGGGCAGGACTACACCGTCTTTGCGTCGGAGGCGATGCGTGCGCTGCTCTCCGGCTACAGCGTGGCCGTCGGCTCGACGGGCAACCTCGGCCTGTCCATCGGCATCATGAGCGCAAAGCTCGGCTTCTCCGCAACGGTGCACATGTCCGCGGACGCGCGGCAGTGGAAGAAGGACATGCTGCGGGAAAAGGGCGTGCGCGTGATCGAGTACGCGTCCGATTACAGCGCGGCGGTCGCGCAGGGGCGCAGGGAGGCGCAGGGCGACCCGACCTGTCACTTCGTGGACGACGAGAACTCGCAGACGCTCTTTCTGGGCTATGCCGTCGCGGCGCTGCGCCTGCGCGATCAGCTGAAAGCGCAGGGCATTGCCGTGGATGCGGAGCACCCGCTGTGCGTCTATCTGCCTTGCGGCGTGGGCGGCGGCCCGGGAGGCGTGGCGTTCGGGCTGCGGCAGGTGTTCGGCGACGACGTGCACTGCTGGTTTGCGGAGCCGACGCACGCCTGCTGCATGCTGCTGGGCATGGCGACCGGCGCACACAATCGGCTGTGCGTGCAGGACTTCGGCATCGACAACCGCACCATCGCGGACGGGCTGGCCGTCGGGCGGGCGTCCGGGTTTGTGGGGCGGCTGATGGAGCCGTTTATCGACGGCTGCTATACGCTCCGCGACGCGCACATGAGCCGCCTGCTCTTTGAGCTGTTCGATGCGGAGAGGATTGCGCTGGAGCCGAGTGCGCTGGCGGGCATGGCCGGGCCGGCGAAGCTCCGCGCGCTGGGCGCGCTGCCGGCGCACATGGAGCAGGGCACACACATCGTCTGGGCGACGGGCGGCGGGATGGTGCCGCCGGAGGAAATGCGGAAATACATTGATGAGGGAAGAAGACAGCTTTCTGAACAGCAGCAATAGAGCGCGCGAAGCGGAGAAGGGTCAAGGGGCTAAGCCCCTTGCGGGGTTTGGGGCAGCGCCCCAAGCAGGGTTTGGGGCGGCAGCCCCAAAAACCTTCCGAAGAAAACGGAGTCTCAGAGCAGGCTGCGAAGCAGCCTACGATTGAGACGGGGCTGATCTGCAAAGGATGAATGTGCAGAATAAGCCGCCCCGAGCACAGCCTGAACGGCGGATGTGAACGGGACGGCCTGTTTCCGTGCAATCACTTCACGTCAATCTGACACGAGCGCATCGTCTCGAGCGCGACGGCGTGCTTTTCCGGCGTCACGCCCGCGCACAGATGGCTGTCTACGACCAGGTCTGCCTCCGGCAGCGCGGCCTTGAGCAGCAACGCGTTGGAGACGACGCAGATGTCCGTGCAGACGCCGCACAGCTCGATGACCATGCCCGCGCCGCCCGGCGTTTTGGCCTGCCGGGCGGCAAGGTGCGCCAGCGCCGTCGAGCCGAACGTCGGCTTCTCGATGAGGGGCATATCCGGCGTGCGCGCGTCCGCGATTTCCGGTTCCAGCGCCCAGCCGGGCGTGCCCTTGACGCAGTGGACCACGGGCAGATGACGGCCCTCGCGGGTGGAGAGATAGTCGGGCGTGTGCGTGTCGAGCGTGAAGAGCACGCGCGTGCCCTCCTCGCGGGCGCGGCGGATGCGCTGCGCGACGGCCGGCACGATGGCCCGGGCCTCGGGCGAGCCGAGCGCGCCGGAGACAAAGTCGGCCTGCATATCGACGACGATGAGCAGATCGGTCATGGCGGTTGTCCTCCCTGTGTGTGATGCTGTATAGTTCGCGGGGAATGGGGTCAAATCCTGCCCGGCGGGGGATTGACTTCCCACTGCAGACTGTGTTACAATTCTGTCGATTGGGACGGAGGCTGGATGAGCGGAGCAGGGCTCCCCGCTGATCCGGCCTTTTTCATGAAGAGGCTGCGGGAACAGGGGCACATACACTGTTTTGCGTCCAAAAGCTTTATACAGCGCGAAGCGAAGTGGGGTCAAGGGGCACTGCCCCTTGCGGGGGCTGGGGTGGAACCCCAGACAGGGTTTGGGGCGGTAGCCCCAAAAACAACCAGAGGAAACGCAGTCTCAGAGCAGGCTGCGCAGCAGCCTACGATTGAGACGGGGGCTATTCGTGAAGCTGGAATCCGGACGAGAATCAGTATTGGACTGTTTGCAAATGGTAACAGCCATGTGCTAAGCCCCGTCAGGTAACGCTTCGCTCCCTGACTCCTTTTTTCTTGGATCGCTTCGCGATATGGGAACGATGGGGGGTTCATCCCCCATACCCCTAGCCTGGGGACCAGTCCCCAGACCCCTTCTTCGCTTCGCGCTTATAGCTCGTGTTTATCAGAAAGCAGTATTAGGTTGTGGGTCCGGGCACAGCCCGGCGCAGGGAAGCAGGAATCTGTACGACGCTGCGTGCAGCGGGCACAGAGCTGCTTAGACTAAAAAACTTGTTCGGATGTGGGTCCGGGTACAACCCGGGGGAGGATTGCATGGATACGTCAATGCTGGGAACGCTGTCGCAGATTGCGCCGGATCTGATGGAGGAGGTCGAGCTGCGCGCGCTGGTTCTGGAGCGCGTGGCGGCGCTGGCGCCCATCGGACGGCGGGCGCTCGCGGCGCGCCTGCATCTGGCGGAGCGGGAGGTGCGCTCGGCGGCGGAGGCGCTCAAGGAGGCCGGCTGCCTCACCCAGAGCGCATCCGGCATGGAGCTGACCGCGCACGGCGAAAGCCTCGTGGAGGCGGCCCGGGTCATCAGCCGCGGACGGCGCAGCCTCTCCGCGCTGGAGCTGACGCTCTCGCGCAAGCTGAACGTGGAGCGCGTCTGCGTCGTGCAGGGCGACGCTGACCGCGACAGCAGTGTGCTGGGCGAGGTCGGGCGCGCGGCCGCGCGGCAGATCCGCTTCCTCCTGCAGGACGCGCAGGTGCTGGCCGTCTCCGGCGGACGCACGATCGCGGCCGTGGCGCAGGCCATCTCCGTCGCCGCGCCGATGGATGTGACGGTTGTGCCCGCCAGCGGCGGCATGGGCGGCGGCGTCAGCACGCAGGCCAATACGCTGGCCGAGCAGATCGGCCGTCAGCTCGGCGGCCGTCACCGGCTGCTGCACCTGCCCGACGGCGTAAGCGGCGAGGCCGCCCCGGAGCTTTGCGCCCTGCCGCAGGTGCGCGAGGCGCTGGAGCTCCTGCGCCATGCGGATGTGCTGCTCTATGGTGTGGGCCGCGCGATGGAGCTGGCGCAGCGGCGCGGCATGAGCCTTGCGGACCGCGACGCGCTGCGCGAGCACGGGGCTGTGGCCGAGGCACTCGGCTTCTACTTTGATGCGCAGGGCCGCGTGGTCGGCGGCGCTTCGCCCGCGCTGCGCCCGGAGAGCCTGGGGCGCGGCAGCCGCGCGGCGCTCGTGGCTGCGGGCACCTGCAAGGCGGAGGCGATTCTCGCCGTCTGCGCGCATCATCCGCACCGCCTGCTCGCTCTCGACGAGGGCGCGGCACAGCGGATGGTTGATCTTTTGCGCGCGTGAACCGTCTTTTTTCGTCACGGCTTTGACAAGCATGCCAAAAGGTGATACACTAGAGATGATCGGCGGATTTTCGCCGGCGATCAGGCGAGTAAGCCCTTCGGGGCTTTTCCCGCGGGGCGCAATCCCGCAGCGCGCCGCGGCAGCATACAAGTGGGAATCGACATCAATGCGAAACGGAGGAATTTCCCATGGCCAAGAAGACTGTTGACGACATCAAAGTGACCGGCAAAAAGGTGCTCGTGCGCTGTGACTTCAACGTCCCGATGAAGGACGGCAAGATCACCAACGACAAGCGCATCGTCGCCGCGCTCCCGACGATCAAGAAGCTGATCGCCGACGGCGGCCGCGTGATCCTGTGCAGCCATCTGGGCAAGCCGAAGAACGGCCCGGAGGCCAAGTTCTCCCTGGCGCCCGTGGCCGAGCGCCTCTCCGAGTACCTGGGCAAGCCCGTCGTGTTTGCCGATGACGACAACGTCGTGGGCGAGAACGCCAGGGCGGCCGTCGCCGCGATGAAGGACGGCGACGTCGTGCTCCTGCAGAATACCCGCTTCCGCAAGGAGGAGACCAAGAACATCGAGGACTTCTCCAAGGACCTGGCTTCCCTGGCCGACTGCTATGTGGATGACGCGTTCGGCTCCTGCCATCGCGCGCACTGCTCCACCGAGGGCGTCACGAAGTTCCTCAGCCCGTGCGTGGCCGGCTACCTCATCGGCAAGGAGCTTTCCGTCATGGGCAAGGCGCTGGAGAACGCCGACCGTCCGTTCGTCGCCATCCTGGGCGGCGCGAAGATCGCGGACAAGCTGAACGTCATCGAGAACCTGCTCGAGAAGGTCGACACCCTGATCATCGGCGGCGGCATGGCGTTCACCTTCCTCAAGGCGCAGGGCCTGGAGATCGGCAAGAGCCTGCTCGACGAGACGAAGATCGACTACTGCAAGAACATGCTGGCGAAGGCCGAGGCCAAGGGCGTCAAGCTCCTGCTGCCGGTCGATACCGTCTGCGTGAAGGCGTTCCCGGACCCGATTGACGCGCCGGTTGAGACGCTGGTCGTCGATGCGGACAAGATCCCGGCCGACATGGAGGGCTGCGACATCGGCCCGAAGACCGCGGCGCTCTACGCCGAGGCCGTCAAGGGTGCCAGGACCGTCATCTGGAACGGCCCGATGGGCGTGTTCGAGAACCCGACCCTCGCTGCCGGCACGCTGGCCGTTGCCAAGGCGATGGCCGAGAGCGATGCGGTCACCATCATCGGCGGCGGCGACTCCGCTGCGGCTGTCGAGCAGATGGGCCTGGGCGACAAGATGACCCACATCTCCACCGGCGGCGGCGCGTCCCTTGAGTACCTCGAGGGCAAGGTGCTTCCGGGCGTCGCGTGCCTGGATGAGAAGTAATCCCGTTTCTTCGCCCCGGGCGGCCTTGGGGCCGGCCCGGGGTTTTCAGCAAGTCGAAAATCCATACTTTGCAAATCAAATCCGTTTCAATCGTAGGCTGCTGCGCAGCCTGCTCTGAAACTGCGTTTCCTCTGAGTTTTTGGGCTGCCGCCCAAACCTGCTTGGGGCGCTGCCCCAAACCCCGCAAGGGGCATTGCCCCTTGACCCTTCCTCGCTTCGCGCTGTTTTCAGCTTGTTTGCGAGAATAAGCACAGAATTAAAGGAGAGAACCGCCATGCGTAAGCCGATCATTGCCGGCAACTGGAAGATGAACAAGACCCCCAGCGAGGCCCGCGAGCTGGTCACCGCCCTCGCGCCGCTGGTCAAGGACGCCGTCTGTGACGTCGTCGTCTGCACCCCCGCCGTGAACTTCGCCGCCGTGAGCGAGGCCATCAAGGGCACGAACATCAAGCTGGGCGCGCAGAACATGCACTGGAAGGAGTCCGGCGCGTACACCGGCGAGCTGAGCGCCGCGATGCTCAAGGAGTGCGGCGTGGAGTACGTCATCCTGGGCCACAGCGAGCGCCGTCAGTACTTCGGCG